>JAHEIA010000067.1:0-567 GCA_024639625.1 Chromatiales bacterium | reverse complement strand
AACGGCGCAGCGCGACCAGATCGAGCATCTGCTGTGCGGAACCAGTTTGATGTGGATCGCACTGGTGCCCGACCATTGTGGGGACGAGGCGGAGTGTTGGCCCCTGATACAGAGTTCCTTCTTCGATTACCACCGGGTTCCGGTCGATTTGCAGCGGCTCTCGATCATCCTGGGCCACGCCCATGGAATGGCTCGTCTGCGTAAGCGGCTGTCATCAAGGCAGCGCTCAGACCTTCCCCACGAAGTTCTGATCGGATCGAGCGCGGTGATGCATGAGGTGGGTCGCCGACTTTCCAAGATTGCAAGCGTAGAAGCTCCGGTCCTGATTTTCGGAGAGACCGGCACGGGCAAGGAGCTCGCGGCACGCGCCATACACGATCAATCAGGTAGGGCCGACGGGCCCTTCGAGGCGGTGAACTGTGCGGCCCTGCCCGCCGGCCTGATTCAGTCAGAATTGTTCGGCCACGATAAAGGTTCCTTCACAGGTGCTCATGAGCGCAGGTTCGGTCGTTTCGAGGCGGCTGATCAAGGCACGATCTTTCTCGATGAGATCGGTGACTTGCCAGC
>JAHEIA010000470.1 GCA_024639625.1 Chromatiales bacterium | reverse complement strand
GGTGGCGCTGACGCTGGTTACCGGTATCATTTTCTCCGGGCTGGTCGGCCTGAATCCGCTGGATGCGTTCCATGCCTTTTTCATTGCGCCCATCGACGATCTCTATGGGTTGGGTGAACTCGGGGTCAAGGCCGCGCCGCTGATGCTGATTGCGGTCGGCCTCGCCATCGGATTTCGGTCCAACGTGTGGAATATCGGAGCGGAGGGTCAGCTCACCGTCGGTGCTATTGCGGGTGGTGGACTGGCACTTCTTTTTTACGAGGTGGAGGGTTTCTGGATTCTCCCGCTCATGGTGGCGGGCGGTGCCGTTGGCGGCATGTTGTGGGCGTCCATCCCGGCCTTCCTCAAGACACGGTTCAATACCAACGAAATCCTGGTCAGCCTGATGCTCAACTATGTGGCCATACTTTTGTTGAGCTATCTCGTACACGACCCGTGGCGCGACCCCGACGGATTCAATTTCCCGGAGTCCCGATTGTTTTCGGATTCCGCCATGCTGCCGATCATCCTGGAGGATACCCGCCTGCATCTGGGCATGGTGTTCGCGCTGGTTGTCGTCGCGCTGGGTTGGGTGTTCGTTCGCAAGAGTTTTGTCGGGTACCAGATGCAGGTCGCGGGCCTGGCGGATTCCGCCGCTCTGTACGCGGGGTTCAGGCGCAGGCGCATGGTCTGGATCGGACTGCTGGTGGGCGGGGCAGCGGCGGGGGTGGCGGGTTTGTGCGAGGTGGCGGGACCCATCGGCCAGCTGCTGCCCTCGGTTTCTCCCGGCTACGGGTACGCGGCCATCATTGTTGCTTTTGTCGGGCGCCTGCATCCGGTGGGAATACTGCTGGCGAGCCTGCTGATGTCGCTGCTCTATCTCGGGGGCGAGTCGGCACAGATGGACCTGGGACTACCCTCGGCGATCACCGGCGTGTTTCAGGGCGTGCTTTTGTTCTACCTTCTGGCCGCCGACCTGTTCATTAACTTTCGCCTGCAAATCGACACTCCGAATGTGGGCATCTCCAAAGAGAAGGTGGCGGAATGACGGAAACGATAATCGGCATCCTTCTCGCCACGCTCGGTGCGGGCACGCCGCTCGTATTCGCGGCGCTCGGAGAACTCGTTACCGAAAAATCCGGAGTGCTCAATCTCGGCGTCGAGGGCATGATGATCGTTGGTGCGGTGTGCGGGTTCGCCGTGGCGGCGGAAAGCGGCAACCTGTGGCTGGGCGTTGCCGCTTCGGTATTTGCCGGTGCTGGCATGGCATTGTTGTTCGGCCTGCTTACACTGACTTTCCAGTCCAACCAGGTGGCGGCCGGGCTGGCCCTGACGATCTTCGGTATCGGTCTTAGCGCGTACATCGGCCTCGACTACACCAGCGTCGCGCTGACCGGTATCGCCAATATCCACATCCCTGTTCTGAGCGACATTCCGATTGCCGGTCCGCTACTTTTCTCACTGGATCCGCTGCTCTATTTTTCTTTTTTCATGTTTGCGGCGATTGCCTGGTTTCTGTATCGCACCAAAGCGGGCTTGTTGCTGCGGGCGATTGGGGAATCCCCGGAGTCCGCGGTCTCGCTCGGCTACCCGGTGATCGCGATCCGCTACCTGGCGGTGCTGTTCGGGGGCGCAATGTCGGGTTTGGCTGGCGCATACCTCGCCCTCGTTTACACGCCCCTCTGGGTGGAATCAATGACCGCCGGCAGAGGGTGGATCGCGCTTGCCCTGGTGGTGTTCGCGACCTGGCGCCCGGCGCGTGTGATGGTCGGAGCCTATCTCTTTGGCGGGGTCACCATCATCCAGTTCCACATCCAGGGCTTCGGCGTGGACATCCCGTCCCAGCTCCTGTCCATGCTGCCTTATCTGGCGACAATTGTTGTGTTAGTGTTGATCTCGAGAGATTTCAATACGATCCGCCTGAACGCACCCGCTTCGCTGGGCAAGGCGTATCATCCTTCTGTCTGACCCATTGGAGAATGTCCGGAGAACCCTATGAAACAAATCACTCTACGAACCAGTTCGGGAAAAATGCTGGGAAGAATCCTGGTGTCCCTGGCTGCGGGCGTCGTTGCGGCAACCGCCAGCCTGTCCGCGTCCGCCGCGGAACCGCTCAAGATCGGTTTCGTCTATGTCAGTCCCATCGGGGACGCCGGCTGGACCTACCAGCACGACCAGGGCCGCCTTGAGATGGAAGCCAGGCTCGGCGATAAGGTCGAGACCAAGTACATTGAAAGCGTCCCCGAGGGCGGTGAAGCCGAACGCGTCATCCGCCAGTTCGCGAGTGACGGCTACGGGCTCGTATTCACCACATCCTTTGGTTACATGAACCCGACCATCAAGGTGGCCAAACGCTATCCGAACGTTGTGTTCGAGCACGCCACCGGATATAAAAGCGAGAAGAACGTAGGCACCTACGTCGCCCGCTTCTACGAAGGGCGTTATCTCGCCGGAATCGTGGCGGGCAGTATGACCAAAACCAACGTGGCAGGCTACGTCGCGGCCTTCCCGATCCCCGAGGTGTTACGGGGCATCAACGCATTCACCCTGGGTATGCGCAGCGTCAATCCGGAGGCGACGGTCAAGGTGATCTGGGTCAATTCCTGGTTCGACCCGGGCCGTGAGCGCGAAGCCGCCGACGTCCTGATTGCGCAGGGCGCCGACGTGATCACGCACCACACCGATTCCACCGCCGCCGTGCAGGCGGCCGAGGAAGAAGTGGGGGTGTGGTCGGTCGGCTACCATTCCGACATGTCCAAGTACGGCCCAGGCAGCCACCTGACGGCCGCAACGCATCACTGGGGAAGCTTCTACACCAAAGTTGCAGAGGACGTGCTGGACGGAAACTGGAAGTCCGAGAATATCTGGTGGGGCATGAAAGAGGGCATGATCGACATTGCTCCGCTCAATGCCGTCGTACCCGAGGATGTTGCGGCCACTGTAGAGCAAGCGAAGAAGAGTATCATCGACGGATCCATGCATCCATTTCAGGGTCCCATCAACGACCAGGACGGCAAGGAAATCGTTGCGGCGGGTTCG
>JAHEIA010000066.1 GCA_024639625.1 Chromatiales bacterium | reverse complement strand
CGTTTCCTTCCCTGTCTGCGGCGTGAACCTCTAATTCCAGAACGAGGTCGGGGTCGGCCTGCACGCCGCCGTGGGGGGCCCGATTTTTGTCCGTGGTCGTCGGCCAGGTGGACTCGTCGCGCAGACCCCGCCGGGTGTTGTGGCAGGTCATGCACATCGCGCCGTTGCCCACTCCGATGGCCTGGAATCCGGCGGCCAGCATCGGTGTGCTGCCGCTGATGCGGACCTTGGCATTGGTATCGATGCCGCTCGTGTTGCCGGCCTCGTGCGGATCGTGGCAAACGACGCAGGTCTGCGGATGGGCCTCGTCCGAGGTCCAGGTTACCTCGATGCTATCCTGAGGGTCGCCTGCAACGTCGCCCAGCAGCACCGGCAGCCAGGTCAGAAACCCGTTGGCCGTGTGGCACCTGGAGCAGTTGCCGCTGCCGCTCTCGTCGATCGCGAGCTCGTAGTTGGAGTGGCGGCTGAGCTGCCACTGCTGGAATCGGGCATGGCGCAGCGGCTCGCCGTGACAGGAAGCGCACACGTCCGACGATAGACTGACTCGAGGCGAGCCCGGCTGGTCCATGTGGGCCATGGTGTCGAATCGTGGATTGTCCTGCGGGCCGTGGCAGTTTTCGCACTGGATGTTCGCGGTCGTGGACAGATCCGGGAAGTCGGAGAGCAGTGTCGTCCAAGCCTCGGTGCTGTTGTTCATCAGACCCGAGTCGAGAAACGCCTGATAGCCGCTCCTGTCGTCGAAACCCCCGTTGTCGCCCTGTGTATCGTAACCCACGGTGTGGCATCCGAAGCAGTTCGGCCCGTAATGGCCGCCGGGGCCGCTGTTGACATTCGCGCTGAAGATCTCGGCGTGCCCGGTCTGGCGCCAGGACTCGAAGATGTCGTTGTGGCAGTACAGGCAGACCCAAGACCCCTCAGGTCGGCCATCTCCCGTGAGCACCGAGTCGAGCGTCGACCAGGGTTCGAGAACGCCCAGCCAGGGGCCGGCGTGCACTGTGACGCTCTCCCCGGATTGGGCATCCATGACCTCGTAAACGCCTGCTACATCGGGTGTGAACCACGGGCTCTGGCTTTCGGCATCCATGAGCATGGCCGTCGAGGTGCCCGGAGCGGTTGCGAACGTCCAACTGTAGCCTTCCGGGTTCTCCTTACCATAGAGCAAGACCGGGGCGTCAATTGGCACCGTCTTTAGACCAGTGCTGACCCGCCAGGGGAGCCCGACCAGAGAATCTGCTGACGCAGTGTAGACTCCCGAGGAGGTGGTTATCGTGAATTCCAACGGCAGCTCTTCTGCCCGCTCGAGCGCAAAATGGTTGATGCCTACCACTTGGAAACGATCCTGCAGGCCACCGTAGAACTCACCCTCCGGCAGCGGCACGTTGGGCGGAAGCTGCTCGTCCGTGATGGGCGGCTCTTTCAGCAGATGGAGTAGCTCCTCCTTGTAGGCGGCCTGATCGGGGAGAGTCACCGCGGTGGTGGCAGCATTCGGGTTACTGATGGTGGCCCGTGCGCCCTCGTGTTGAGTCCATCTCCCGCTGACAAGGCTCGACCCGTCGAAGATCATCACCTTGCCCATTGCGGTGACGGTAGCCCCCGGTGCCGCGGTCCCGCTGAGGCTGGCCGATACGACCACCGGCGCAACCGGTTCCAGCTCCGCGTTCAGGATGATATTCGACGATGGAATGAGGCCGCCGGTCATCGTGACGGTGTGGTAATGAGTGGCCTCGAAACTCACGTCATAGTATGCGATTCCGGGCACCTCGATGGTGTACACTCCGTTTGCGTTGGTTACCGCATCGAACTCTGCGGTGAGGGTTGCAAAGGTAACCTTCGCGTTGGGAATGCCCTGGCCCGTAAGGCTGTTGCTGACCGCGCCCGTCACCGTCTGCGGCTCCCACCATTCCTGCGACCAGTGGCTGAACGGGCTCTTCACCTCATCGACAATCGGCGGTCCGATTGACGCTGAAGCGTTAAATCCCATCGCCCCGATGACAAGGGCCCCGATCAGGCCCGCCTGTCGCAGGAGCCTGATGGTTGTGAGTGTTTTGCGAGATCGTGACATTTCCCCTCCAAATTTCCAACTACGGTGGCGTGAGTGAGGTCCGGACCGTGATGCTGCTATCCGGCTTCTTTGTGAGCCGCTTTTACATCGTGAACCTTACTGTTCGGCCGACGCGGACACCAAAGCGCCCGTGCTTCGCACAGCAGAGTCCAACCTCCATAGATATTAGCCGGAGACCATTTGTTTTCCAATCGGAAATGACCTCGCAGTTCGCTAATATTCGAGGAAATAGGCCAAAATCTGGGGCACCAGATGATCTCCCGTAAGGACCACGACACCGCGGGTCGAGGCATTTTGGGTAATCCCGATGATGCGCGCAGACCAGTCGGGGTTAAACGCCTTGAGAAACATACGCCCGTCCGCGATGGATCTTTTTCGGCGCCAACCGCCGCACCAGTCGGGATCGTCGTACTGCTCGACGGCCGCTAAGAAGGGGTCGCGGTCGATGTGAATCGCCCCGGGTTTCCCGGAGACTCCAAACTTTGAGAGTATGGGTCAACCTATCACGGCAGCCCCGAACCCGGTTCATCACCACGAAGTCGATCTCACAGCAGACCTTGTGGGCTGGTGGTTGGTTGGCCTGGTGCGCCCCTGGAAGACGGTCTAGTGTCCCGGGAGTCCGTCTCGCCGGCGCGCCGGTGCTCAGACTCCATCTGGTAGACATCGCTCAGCAGCGGATCTGCGAGGTCGGAAGGGACGACTCTTGCCATAGCCTCTTGTTCGCGGTAAATGGTGGCCGACAGAGTCCCCCGGCTGAAAGCAGGCTCACCGTTTGAGCCATTGACGCTCGGAAGATGCCGGATACCTTGGGCTAACAACGCCTGGCAGCCCAGAAACCGAAGCTCTGAGCAGCGGGAAGAGACATGGTGAACATCATCCGCTCGAACCGGGTGGAGCTACTTCTAAACCGACTTGCGAACCGGATCTCCGAGGCGCCCCTTGCTTCGGTGTTCGCGGCGGAACTTGTCGTAGTGCCGAGCCCGGCCATGGCGCGCTGGGTCAACCTGCGGCTGGCGCGTAAGCAAGGCGTAGCGGCGAACCTTAGCTATCCGCTGCCCGCATCCTTCGTGTGGCAGCTTGCCCGTGATTTGCTCGACGACCTTCCCGAGCAGGATCCCTTCGGCCTAGATACCCTGACCTGGAAGGTTTATGGCGCGCTGCCCGAACTGGTTCGGGATCCGCCGTTCGCGCCCCTACACCACTATCTCGGTGCGGACCCCAAGGGCTTGAAACGTTTCCAGCTCGCGAGCCGAATCGCGGACGTGTTCGACCGTTACCAACTCTATCGCCCAGAGCTGATTCGGCGATGGGAGGAAGGTGAAGGGGATGACTGGCAGGCATTGCTTTGGCGGAGGCTGACCGCAGGTATCGGACATCGACACCGGGTCGCTGTCATCGACCGGCTCTTGGAGATCCTGGCCGAATCAGGAACCGCGCCTCCGCTGCCCGAGCGTATCAGCCTGTTCGCCATCTCCAGTCTCCCTCCGCTGCTGGTAGCTGTAATCCACGCCCTGGCGCGTCACAGGACGGTCGACCTCTACCTCCACGCACCGACGGATGCCTTCTGGGCCGATCTGATTTCCCAGAAAGAACTGGCCCGCAAGCGCCTGGAACGACCGGAGGAGGCCGATCTGTGGGAGGTCGGCAACGGCCTGCTCGCCTCCTGGGGCCGCCAGGGGCAGGCCCTGCAGGACCTGCTGCTGGATGCTGACGCTCCGATCGAAGAGGTCGACGCCTTTGCCGCGACTCGGGGTGGGATCCTCTTGGAGCGTCTGCAGCGAGACATCTTCGCCCTGCGGCCGATCACCGAAGTCGGCGAGCGAGAGGAAGCGGCAGCGGACGACTCCATCCAGGTTCACATCTGCCACAGCGCGCTTCGGGAGTGCCAAGTCCTGCACGACCAGCTCCTAGGCATGCTGGAGTCGGATTCCGAGCTACGCCCGGAGGACATCCTGGTCATGGTGCCGGAGATCAGTCGCTACGCCCCCTACATTGCGGCCGTATTCTCCCAGGGCGACGGGGAGAGTCGACCCTTCTTGCCCTGGAATCTCTCGGACATCTCGGTGCAGGACGAACATCCGCTGGTACAGGTATTTCTGCAAATTCTGGCGCTACCCGAGAGCCGCTTCAGCCAATCGGAGATCCTCTCCTACCTGGACGTACCGGAGCTTGCGGGGCATTTCGGGCTCGACAGCGATGGGGTGGCACAGATCAAGGGTTGGCTGGCCCGCACCAACTTGCGCTGGGGGTTGGATGCCGATCACAAGCGGCGGTTGGGCCTGCCGGCCGTCGAGGAAAACACCTGGGCTCAGGCGGAGCAACGCTTGTTCGGCGGTTACGCCTTGGGCGAGTCGGACATGTTCGAGGGCATCGCGCCCATTGGCGGCGTCGAGGGCAAAGCAGTCGAGGCCCTCGGCAGCTTCTGGCGCCTGTTATCCCACTTGGCCGAGGCAGCGGCCCAATTGTCTAATCCGCGCGGCGTCGAGGAATGGCAAGCGTGTGTTGGTGGTCTGCTGAACGGCTTCTTCGGCGAGTGGGACGATGCGGACGGGCGCATCCAGAAGGTTCGCGATGCGGTGGCGGACCTCGCTGAGCAAGCGAGAGGGTTGGATGAAGCGCTAGCCCCAGACCTGATCCGCCATTGGTTAGCGCAACGCTTGGGCTCCGAGAGCCGCCACGGGCGCTACTTCAGTGGCGGCGTAACCTTCTGCGGCATGCGTCCGATGCGCAGTCTGCCGTTCCAGGTGATCTGCGTGCTGGGCTTGCAGGATCAAGCCTTTCCCAGGCGGGACCGGCTTACCGAGTTCGACCGGATGCGCAAGAACTGGCGCCCCGGCGACCCGCGCAAGGCAGACGAGGACCGCTACCTGTTCCTGGAGACCCTGCTGTGTGCGCGCCGGCGCCTTTACCTCAGCTACACGGGGCGGGATATCCGCAAGAACACGGAGCGACAGCCGTCGGTGCTAGTGCGCGAGCTGCTCGACTACATTGACCAGCAGTATCGAGTCGCAGGTGGGACGGGAAGAGAGAAGCTCAGCGAGAACTTAACGACGTTGCACCCGCTGCAGCCATTCAGCCCGCGCAACTTCTCCGGCGTCCAGCGTAGCTACGACGACTTCTGGTGTGAGGTGGCCAACACCGTGCGCCAGCCTCGAATCCTCAAGTCGGCACCGGTGGCCGGCTGGACCGACATCCGTCTGTCCGATGCCCCGGAGTCGATGCGCGACGTGACGCTCACGCAGCTGGACCGGTTTCTCCGCCACCCGGTGAAATACTTCGTCAATAGCCGCCTGCAGGTCTATCTGCAGGAGGAAGAGCCCGAGGAAGACGAAGAGGTCTTTGCGCTCGACGGCCTGCAGCGTTTCTTTCTCAAGCAACGGTTGGTAGAAGACCGCTTACTGGGAAAGATCCCATCGAGGCGCTGGCTAAGTGCAGAGGGTATGCTTCCCCACGGCGCTTTCGCCGATCTCGTCTTCGGGCACGAGACCGAGCAGGTGGCGCCCCTGGTTGACCAACTGGAGGCCTACGTGGGGGTTCGGCCGGAGCAGGTGCCCGTTGACATCGCGTTCGACGTCGATGCGGTGGCGCGCCGACTGACAGGTCAGATCAAGGGGATCTATCCTGGACTGGGTTTGCTGCGCTGGAGACCGGCCACGCTGAAGGGCGGCGACCTGCTGAGCCTTTGGCTCGCGCACCTCGCCTGGTGCGCCACGGGAGGGGCAGGGGCGAAGCACAGTGCGCTTTACACTATTGGCGAGAGCTTCGTTATCCGCGAGACCCTGTCGCCCGATCTGGCGCGCTCCGAGATCGCACGTTATCTGGCCTGGTACTGGGAGGGTATCCACCGGCCCCTGCTGATATTGCCAAAGTCGAGCTACGCGTATGCCCTTCGAGAGCACGGCAACGGCACGGCGGACCCGATGAACGCCGCCCGTAGCAATTGGAACGGCAACAGCTACAACAACATTCCCGGCGACAAGGATGATCCCTACGTGCAGCTCGTGCGACGAGGCGTCACAGGCGAGCCCTTGGCGAACGACAAGTTCCCTGCGCTCGCCAGAGAATTCTACGAGCAGGTGCTGAACATGGGGGAACTCGGGTGAGCGATACGACACTCGATACAGACGCAGTGCTTGGCTTCCCCTTGACCGGCATCCAGCTGATCGAGGCGAGCGCCGGGACCGGCAAGACCTACACCATTGCCAACCTGTATTTGCGCCACATCCTGGAAGGGCGGCAGGTCGGGGAGATCCTGGTGGTGACCTTCACAACCGCCGCTACGGACGAGTTGCGTGGGCGCATCCGTGCGCGGCTGTTCGAGACCTTGGATCTGCTGGAACGAAAGCGACATACCCACGATCAGCTCCTTGCGGCGCTTGTCGGGAGGATCCGCACGCAGGGAGAGGAAGACCTGGCCGTCAGGCGCCTCCGGCTGGCAGTGCGCGCCATGGACGAGGCCGCCGTCCATACCATTCACGGCTTCTGCCAGCGTGCACTGAGCGAATTCGCCTTCAACAGCGGGCAACAGTTTCAGATGGAGGTGCTGACCGACGACCGGGAGCTTTGGCGCCGAGCCATCCAGGATTGGTGGCGTCGGACGGGCTACCCGTTAGATCCCGTGCACTCACGGTGGTTCGACGCCAGCCTGGGGGATCTGGAGTCCTTCCGCACCCAGCTTGCGCCTTTGCTCGGTCCGCAGCGAAAATCCCTGCTGCCGGAAACCGAGGACCTCGATTTCGTGTTCGCCCGCTTCGACAACCTGGTACCCAGGCTGCAGGAACTTGCCACCGGATGGCGCGAGGACGGCGAGGGACTCAAGACGATCTTGCTGGAGTCAAAGGCCCTGAGCCGGGCACAGAAGAGCCCCTATCATCGGGAGAAGTTGGCACGGGCCCTCAGAAGTTTGGACGACTGGTTCACCGCGGACTCCTTCGCACCGCCGCCAGCTGCCTTCGAAATATTGACACCCGACTGCTTCGACAAGAACAAGCTGAAGAAACCCGACCCGGAACTGGGCGACCCTTTCTTCGTTCGCTGTGGCGAGATCCAGGAGGAGCTCTCGCATCGGCAACGAGACCTGCGGGTCGCGGCTCTGGCCGAGGCAGAGGTCTTCGCCCGGGGCGAGGTCCGCAAGGCCAAGCAGCAATCCCAGCTGCTGTCCTTCGACGACCTGTTGACTGAGATGCGCGACGCCTTGGCTGGGAAGAACGGGGACGCCTTGGCGGAATCCGTGCGAGGGCAGTTCCCGGTGGCCATGATCGACGAGTTCCAGGACACCGACCCGGTCCAGTACGGCATCTTCAGCCGCCTCTACCTCGACCAGCCAGAGTGTGGGCTGATCCTGATCGGCGACCCCAAGCAGGCGATCTACAGCTTCCGCGGCGGGGATATCTTCACCTATATGCAGGCCAAGGAGGACGTAGGGGACAGCGGCCGCTTCACCTTGGGTACCAACTGGCGCTCGACCCCAGAGGTCATCAACGCGGTGAACCGTTTGTTCCAGAATCGGCCGCGGGACGCCTTTGTCTACGGCGAGAGCATTCCGTTCTCGCCCGTTCGACCGGCCGACAAGGAACACCGCTATCTGATCGTGGATGGCGAACAGCAGCCGGCGCTGACCCTCTGGACCCTGCCCGTTGCCCATGACGCAAGAGGCAACGAGAAGCCACTTTCCAAGGATGACGCCCGCGCCTGCACCCACGCAGCAGTGGCGGGAGAAATCGCACGTCTGATCCAGGCGGGTAGGGAGCGCAAGACCCTCGTCGGAAACAGCCCACTGGCGCCCAAGGACATCGCGGTGCTGGTGCGGACCTCCTATGAGGCCACAGAGCTGCGGACGGTACTGGGTGAGCTGGGGGTCAACGCCGTCTCCGTTTCCCGCGAGGGCGTCTTTCAGTCGGAGGAGGCGGGTTCTCTGGAGACCCTGCTGCAGGCGGTGCTAAACCCCCGCGACCGCAGCTTGGCTCGTCTCGCCTTATCCTCGTCGCTGTTGGGCAAGGAATACGCGGAGATGGAGCGAATCGCTGCAAGCGAGGACGAATGGGTGGCCTGGATGGACGCGCTGCAGGCGCTGCAGGAGGCCTGGCAGCGCACCGGGTTCATGTCCATGTTCCAGGAGATGCTGCGTAGGCTGGGGATCCCCAAGGCGCTGAGCCGGAGCGAGATGTCCGAGCGCCGCTTGACCAACCTGCTCCATCTTGGCGAGCTGCTTCAGCAGGCATCCCAGGCCCACTCCGGAATGGATGCGCTGCTCAACTGGTACCGCCGACAACGAGCGGAGTCCGCGACCGACGAGGCGGAGCTGCGCCTGGAGAGCGATGAGGAATTGGTCCAGATCGTTACCATTCATGCCAGTAAGGGGTTAGAGTACCCAGTGGTCTTCGTGCCGTACCTCTGGGGCTGCAAGCCCAAGAGCCTGGACGGCTTGCTAGCGTTTCACCGGGAAAAAACAGCCTGTCTCGATGCCGGCTCCGACGAGATCGAGATCCATCTGTGGCTCGCGGAGCAGGAACGTCTCGCCGAGGACCTGCGTCTAGCGTATGTGGCCCTGACCCGGGCCGAGTCCGCCCTGTATCTGGTCTGGGGTCGCGCCGGGTCGAAGGACGGGCGTGCCGGGCAGGCGGCGCTCGGCTATCTGCTGCACCCGAACCAGGACCGCTCCCGACTCGATACCGAGCTGCCGGACGCCTTCTCCGGCGTTACCGAGCTGCGCCCGGACCTGGAGCGCCTGGCAGAAGCAGCACGCGGCGACATACGGCTCGCACCGCTTCCCGAGACCGCTGCGGCACGCGGACTTGGTGGCGGCGAGGTGCCCTCTGCGCTGGAAGCACGGACCTTCGCCGGCCGTATTGCCACTGACTGGAGGGTCAGCAGCTTCTCCGCACTTACCCGGGAGGTGCATTCCGGACCCGCGGCTCCTCGGGACGAGACGGCGGAGGACCTGGCCATGCGTTTCCCGGCGGGGAGCCACGTAGGCCTCTACCTTCACCTGCTGCTCGAAAAGCTCGACTTCCAAGGCGACGTCGCGCGCCAGGTTCTGGATCACAGCGCTCGGATTGCACGTCGTTTCAATCTCGACCACGCGCGGTGGGGAGCCGATGCGGCGGCCCTGCTGGAGCGGGTGACGCGTACGGCGCTCGACACCCAGGACCTGAATCTGTCCCGGCTCGGCACGCCGCAGCGGCTCACCGAGTTGGAGTTTGATTTCTCGACGGGAGCGGTCGATGTCGCGGCGTTGAATCGCTTGCTTTCGGAGGCCGCCGGACAATCGCTGCAATCGCTCGAGATCGGCGCATTCCAAGGTATGGTTAACGGGGTCATCGACCTGGTGTTCGAGTATGGGGGGCAGTACTACATCGCCGACTACAAGAGCAACTTCCTCGGCAGCCGGTTCGCCAATTACGCGCGGGAAAGCCTACAAGCGGCTGTGTACGAGCGGCGCTACGACCTGCAGTACCTGCTCTATACGCTCGCGCTGCACCGCTATCTTCGCCGGCGCCACCCCGACTACGACTACGAGCGCCACTTTGGCGGTGTCTATTACCTGTTTTTGCGCGGCATGCGTCCGCAGACGGGTCCGGAATGCGGCGTCTACTTCGAGCGCCCAGCCCTCGACTTGATCGAAGACCTCGACCGGCTGGTCTTCAAACAGGAAGCGCGGGGAGCGGCATGAGGAATACCCTGTACCATCTGATGGAGGCCGGCGGTCTTTCCCCGTTGAGCTACTACTT
>JAHEIA010000469.1 GCA_024639625.1 Chromatiales bacterium | reverse complement strand
CAGGCCACCGCTCCAAATCCGAACAACCCCACCACACGCTCCCCGGCACTGGCGAAATAGCGCAACTGCGCATGCACTGGGTTGACCTTGTGGCGCGGCGCCGGTAACTCGATCAACCCCTCGCGGTGCATCCGCAGCAGCGCCACCCGGCAGCTCCTGTCCTTCAAGCTGCCTTCGGCCGGGAAGGTGTGCCCCCGCAACGCCAGAATGCCTTGTTTCGTGAGTAGCGCTGAGTAGGAAGGCCGCGTCCTGCGACCCGACGCGACCGCTGATAATGAAAACCAGGATTGGCCAGCCGGCCAGTGGCGCTTTTCTCAAACCCAAAACCCAGCGATTCGCTCGAGGGTCCACAGGGCCGCCAGGCCCCCGATGGCGTAACTGGCCGCCAACCGGCCCTGGCGAATGGATAGGGGACCAAGGCCCCGGAGCAACCACCCCAGCGCTGAAACGACAGCGACGAAGTCAACTTGCCCGAGTTCGACACCGAGATTGGAAAACAGCAACGCCACCGGTATTGCGTGCTGTGGCAGACCCACTTCCGCGAGTGCCCCGGCGAAGCCGAACCCATGCAATAGGCCGAACACGAACGCTACGATCCAGGGTTGCCTCGCCGTCAGTGCCGGCCGGCCTCGCAGTCCGTGGACGAGCTCTGTCGCCAAGAAGAGGATGCTCAGTGCAATGACCGCCTCGACCGGCTGCTGCGGTACCTGCACCCAGCCCAGCGTGGCGGAAACCAAGGGGATGCTGTGGGCCACTGTAAAGGCGGTTATGGTCGCCGCCAGTCGCCGCCAGCCGGAGACTATCAAGAGTAGGGCGAAGACGAACAGCAGATGGTCTAGACCCCGCCATATGTGCTCGACACCCAGCCACAAGTAGGCGCCACTCACAGCCAGCATGCTCGGAGAGGCCTGGATCGTAAAGGTCGATTCTCCGGGCCTGATCCGAACCGTTTGCGTCGTGCCGTCCAGGCGCACGACCCGGGCGAGCACCTCGGTAACGGTGTCGTCGAGCCCGGAGATTTCCACGCGCCGCCCCCCCAGCCCTCCGTCGCAGCGTACCGTCCAGCGTGCAACCTGCGCCCCGCCCGCGACGTAGGACGCCGGGGGTACGAGTGCTTGGCACGGGTCCGGCAATCGCGGGGCGAGCTGCATCCGCCTTTCGCCGCGCACCGGCAGCTTCCAAAGCAGGTCGTAGGTAGCGGGGGCCGTCTCTCTGATCTCCAGGTAGGCCGGCCGCATTTCGTGGGCAGCAACCCGTCCCATCAGCAGGACGAAGAGGCCGATACACGCAGCCCAGCCCTTCATTTCCGCTCTACGGTACTGGCGAGTCGCTCCGGTTCACGCTCCGAGCGCTCCACGACCACCGTGTAACGCTCCCGCAGCGCGCGGTAGAACGCCTGGTCGGCCTCGCGGCGCTTCTTGGCCTGGAATTCCCGCAGCACCGCCTGTCGGACCTCGGCCAGCGGCGGCAGGCGCCCACGGATACGCGCTCGAACGTAGACCAGGTGCAATTCGTAACTCGAGCCCACGGGGCCTCGCCACATGCCCGGCTCCAGGGTCGCCAGCGCCGTCGCGAACTCTTGGCCGAACATGTTTGTGACCTGTCGATCACTCTGTCGATCGAAGTTATAACCAAGCACGAAGCGGTCACCGATCATGACCGGATCGACACTCTCCGGATCCGCGTCCAGCACGCGAAGGAGATTGCGCGCCTGGATTTTCGCATCCCCGCCCCGCTGGTCCGCACTGAGGTAGACGTGATCGAAGGACGTCTGTCCGGAGGCACTGAATCTGTCCGGATTCGCCTCGTAGAAGGCCTGCAACGCCTCCTCCGTGGGCTCGGATACCTCAGCCAGGTCGTTGAACAGAAAATCCATCTTCTGCGCCATGCGGCGACGAACGACGGTGTCATCTTCGTCCAACCCCATAGCCAGCGCCTCGCGATACAGGACCTCCTCGCGTATTCGCGCCTCGATCAGGCCATTGACCTCGTCCGGTGACGGCGGACGCTGCCACTTGCGCTCGAACATAGCGATCACGCGGTCGATGTCCGCTTCGGTGATCTGTATCCGGTCGTCCGCCACCGCCTGCGGATCGGTGACCTGGTAAAAGAGTGCGAACAGTCCGACACCGATCAGCAGGAAATGCAGCAGGGGCTCTTTCAGCCAGCGACTCATCCTCGATCTCCGTCGTTCACGAACTCGGCGTATGCCAGATCGGTGAGGTGTAGGCGCGCTTCTGGTGAACCATCACTGTGCCCTCGGGCGGCTCGACACCGAATCGCTGGGCGTCATAGGCCGTCCAGCGCGGGGTCGGGATCTCGATCACCCGAGCGTAGTAGAAGGCACGATCGGCAGGGTTGAAGTCGGGGTCCGACCACACCGCAAACAGCTCCGAGTCGCCGATAGAGTTGGTCCAGGTGGCGTTTTCGACGTCCACGGTATTACCGCCGGCCGGGAGCTTGCCCTCGGCATCGGGCTCGCGGGTTTCGGCGTCTCCCCAGACAACATCGTAGACCCTCTCGTGAGTCTTGCCGTCCTTGTCCAGCCAGCCCTTGACGATCTGGATTCGGTCCAGGTTGCCGCTGAGCGGATCCTTGAGCGCAGCGACCAGGAAGGTCGGCGCCTCACCGTCTTCAGGTCTCGGCGGCAGGTCGCCGCCCATGGGCACCCCCTTCGAATAGCCCGCGTCCGCCGGCAAACGGCTCAGGGCATCGGCCGGGGTAAAACGCCAGCCGCCGAAGAAGCGCACCATCATGCGCGGCCCGGTGGTCGCGTAGGTCTCGCGCCGCTCCATCGCATCGAAGATCGCCTCGCGGGTGTTCTCGGTGGCCCAGACCGCCGCATAGCCGGATGAGGCGACCTCCCATTCCATGATCGTCACATCGCCGTGCTTGATAAAGGGGCGCTTTGACCGCTCCGGGCTCGGCTCCATGCTGGTGACTTTGCCGAAGAAATTCTCTTCCTCGACTGCTGCAAGTGCGGTGTGCGAGTCGGTCGAGCCGACTAGGCCGAACTTGTAGGGGTTT
>JAHEIA010000065.1 GCA_024639625.1 Chromatiales bacterium | reverse complement strand
AGTTCCTCGGCACTGGCGATGACGTCATCGAGCGCCCGGAAACGCCGGAAGCAGCTCACCAAGGGATCGAGCTGGGCATACTCTTGGCTGAGGCTGCGAAACTGATCCTGCTGGTTCTGGACCTGCGGGTCGGCGAGTAGTGCGGTAACCTCTTCGAAGCGCTCGTCGAGCTTCTCCAATCGGCCGCGCAGGGACTGCTTCATTTCTCACCAGACGTCGGTTGTAGCTGGAACAGAGCGTTCGCGGCTTCGAGCAACTCCTGCTGTCCGTTCATACTTGCCTGGCGCAGCTGCGCGCTCGGCGTATGCAGCAGTTTATTAGTCAGCGTGTGGGCGAGAAACTGCACTACGTCTTCCGGGGATTTGCCGCTTCTCAGCTGCCGCAACGCCCGCTCCAGCACCTGATCTCGGGTCCGTTCCCCTTGTTCCCGATAGCCCTGGATAAGCTCGACCGCGCTCAGCGAACGCAGCCATGCCTTGAATTCCGCAGTATGCAGTTCGATGATCTCTTCCGCCTGCTCCGCCGCTTCCTCGCGCGAGCGCATATTCTCCTCGACCACTTCCTGCAGATCGTCCACCGTGTACAGGTACACGTCGTTGAGCTCTCCGACCTCCGCTTCGATGTCGCGCGGTACCGCGATATCCACCATGAATACCGGGCGATGTTTGCGCTTCCTGAGCGCGCTTTCCACTGCTCCCTTGCCGAGAATCGGCAGTGGGCTGGCGGTGGAGGAGATCACGATGTCCGCTTCCGGCAGGTGCGTGGTGAGCTCGGTCAGGGCGATCGCGTAGCCATCGAAATGGCTGGCAAGGCTGTGCGCTCGCTCTACGGTCCTGTTGGCGACCACGAGCCGGCCAACGCCGTGCTGATGCAGGTGCCGGGCGGCCAATTCGATGGTTTCGCCGGCGCCGATGAGCAGGACCGTGAGCTCGGAAAGGTCGCTGAAGATCTGCCGCGCGAGGGTTACGGCGGCGAACGCCACCGAGACCGGGCTGTTGCCGATGGAGGTGTCGGTACGGATCTGCTTGGCCACGGCGAAACAATGCTGGAACCAGCGACGCAGCAGTTTTCTGGTCGTCGCGGCTTGGTTGGCGGTCTCAAAAGCTGCTTTGACCTGACCCAGGATCTGCGGCTCCCCCAAGACCATGGAGTCGAGCCCGCTGGCCACCCGGAGCAGGTGGCTGATCGCCTCCTCGTCGATGTGCGTATAGAGATAAGGATCCAGGCTCTGCGCGTCGAGCCCGTGAAAATCAGCCAACCAGGTGCTGATCGCGGATCTTTCCGCGGATGTGAGCGCGCAATAGACCTCGGTTCGGTTGCAGGTAGAAAGGATCACCGCCTCTTCCACCCCCGGCCGTTGTAGCAGGCTGCGCAGGGCAGCCACGACGATATCCGGACCGAAAGTGAGCCGCTCGCGGATCTCGAGAGGCGCTGTCTTGTGGTTGAGCCCGAGGGCAATTAAAGCCATATTAAATTCCGTGGATCACGCGGAACCATTAATTATTTGGCAACGCAGGGGTCTATTGCAAGCGATGCGGCTGCAGCGGAAGCGCAAAAACTCCGTCTCGTCGCGGGCGCCAAGTTTGGGTGCGCCGCATTGTCGCCGTTGCACCATCGCGGGCTATACTAGGCGCCCCGGCAGGCGCAGCCACAGAATCCGAGCCGGTTTGGCTGGCATTGAGTCATCGCAAGCGTGGGGAGCGGCCCGCGACAGAAACTTGAGGTAAATTCCCCGATGATGCGAAATCTACTCGTTTCTCTCGCAGCCGTTCTGGCGCTGCTTGGGGCAGGGTGTACGAGCCAATTGGCGAAGCCCGGGCCGGCCTTGGAGGGCGCCGCGGCGCCGGCTCAACCCGCGCCGGCCCCCGCCCGGCCGGCGGCCTCGGCTCTCGATTCCGACCTCATCTACGATGTCCTGGTCGGCGAGATCGCTGCGCAACGCAAGGAATTCGATACCGCGTATGTGCACTATCTCGCAGCGGCGAAACGCTCCGGCGATATCCACGCTGCGGAGCGAGCGACCCGTATTGCACTCTATTTGAAGGACGACGCACGAACCCTGGACGCGCTGCAACAGTGGTTGGCGCTCGAGCCACGCAATGTTGCCGCCAACCAGGTGGCGGCTGCGATATACGCGAAAACGGGCGACCGCGATCGTGCGGTGGAGCAGCTCGATCAATTGCTGGGGATTGTCGGTGGCGACCAGGATGAGGCCTTTCTGCATGTTGTCGGCGTTGTCTCCGCGCTCAAGAATCAACAACTTCGTCTCGACCTGATGTCGCAACTGGTCGCCCGCTATCCGGACAGCGCGGCCGGTCATTACGCCTACGCCGTAGTGGCTGTGGGAGTCAACGAACTGCCGATCGCCGAGTCTCAGGTGCGGCAGGCGTTGGCGATCCGCCCCGACTGGGTCAAGGCGCAGGTGCTGCTGAGCCGGATTCTGCTGGCGCAGGGCGACGCCGCCGGTGCGCGCTCAGTGCTCGAGGATGCCCTGGCAAGCGCTGCCGGCGACACCGATTTGCGCACGGCCTACGCGCGCTTGCTGGTGGACACCAAAGATCTGGACGCAGCGTTCCGGGAATTTGAGATCCTCGTGGAGGAAAATCCAGACGATCCGGATCTGCTGTATGCGATTGGCCTCATCGGGTTGCAGATCGACCGCCTGGATGCCGCGAAGACCAGTTTCGAAGCACTCTACGAGAGCCGTGAGCGGGCGGATCAGGCGGCGCTGTTTTTGGGCGAGATCGCCCAGAAGGAAGGCGACGAGGATGCGGCGCGCAGCTGGTTTTCCAAGGTGCGCGGCAGCTACTACCAGGACGCCCAGGTCCGACTTGCGCGGGTTCTGCTGGCACAGGGAGAGATCGTCGAGGCGCAACAGGTGCTGCAACGACTACGCTTACGCTCTCCGGAGCAGGCACTGGAGATCTACCTTGCCGAAGGGGAGATCTTGCGCGAAGCCGAGCTGTTCGAACCGGCAATCGAGGTTTACGGCGAGGCCCTGCAACGTTTCCCCGGCAACGCTAAACTGCTCTACGCTCGGGCGCTGACGGCTGCGGAACTCGGCCTGTTGGAGCGGGCCGAGGCGGACCTGCAGCAGGTAATCGCCGAGGACCCCCAGCACGCCGATGCCTTGAATGCCCTGGGTTACACGCTCGCGGATCAAACGACGCGCTACCAGGAGGCGCTCGGCTATATTCAACAGGCGTTGGCGCTGAAACCGGATAATGCGGCGATTCTCGACAGCATGGGCTGGGTGCAATATCGCCTCGGCAATTACCAGGAAGCTGCGCAATATCTGCGGCGCGCCCTGGCTCAGGTCCAGGATTCCGAGATCGCCGCCCACCTGGGAGAGGTTCTCTGGCAACTCGGTCAGCACGAAGAGGCGCGCCGGGTGTGGGACGCTGCGCTGGCGAATGATCCCGACAGCAAGCACCTGAGGGAGATGCTGCGGCGCTTTCGTTGAGGGTTCGCGTGGCTAATCAATCGCCGAGCGCAGGCTGGTGGCCGGCGCCCGCAAAGCTGAACCTGATGTTGCGCATCGTCGGCCGGCGCCGTGATGGCTATCATCTGCTACAGACGGTGTTTCAGTTTCTTGATTACGGAGATCGGCTGCGCTTCGAGGCCCTGCAAGATCCAGTTGTCCGACGCGGGTCGGACCTCCCCGGGGTCCGGCCGAAAGACGACCTTTGCCTGCGCGCTGCCCGGCTGTTGCAGCGCTATTCGGATATACGGCAGGGCGTTCGAATCACGCTCGAAAAGCGGCTCCCCATAGGGGGAGGATTGGGCGGCGGCAGCTCTGATGCGGCCACCGTTCTGGTGGCACTGAATCAGCTATGGAAGAGTGGACTCGAGGTACGACAGCTGGCGGAACTGGGCTTGCAACTGGGGGCGGATGTGCCGGTCTTTGTACACGGCTATGCTGCCTGGGCTGAGGGCGTCGGAGAACGCCTGATACCCGTGACACTGCGCGAGCCCTGGTACCTGGTTGTGATGCCGGGTTGCAGCGTGAGCACGGCTGAGGTATTCGCGGCCCCGGATTTGACACGTGACTCGCCGCGGATCACAATACGCGACTTTCTTGCGGGCGAGGACAGCAACGATTGCGAGGCAATCGTTCGCGGCCGCTATCCCCAGGTTGCGCGAGCGCTCGATTGGTTGGGGCAATATGCGCCGGCCCGGCTTACCGGGACCGGGGCTTGCGTGTTCGCTGAGTTCGACCGCGAAAGCGAGGCAAACTGGGTCGCTGAGCGTTTGCCGGAGGGATGGAAAGCGATCGTCGCGCGCGGCATCAACCGATCCCCGTTGCGTCAGCGGGCCGCGTTCGGGTGAACTGGGGCCGGCCGTGGAAAAGTCTTGGTGACGCGCTGTGCTTCTTCGGCAGGCGGCAAATCAGGGAACGATCTGGATCGATTTTTTGGGGTGTAGCCAAGCGGTAAGGCACTGGGTTTTGATCCCAGCATGCCCAGGTTCGAATCCTGGCACCCCAGCCAAACAGAAGCGGCCGCCGCGAGGCGGCACCATAGCAGGGGGTGGCAGGATGAGAACCTTCGAGGTTCGACAAGCCCGCCGGGAGCGGGCTTGGACAGCGCAGCGCAACGGCGCTGACCCCGGAGGGGCGTAGGGCAGGAGGCCCGGAGCAATCCTGGCACCCCAGCCACACAGAAGCGGCCGCCGCGAAGACGATGTCTCGGCTCGGCGTGGCGGGAGCCCGAAATAGACTCTCGGGTCCGGACGTGCTTGTCCCTGCGCTAACCAGGAGATTGGGTGATGACCGCCAGCAGCGGCATGATGGTCTTCACGGGAAACGCGAACCCGGAATTAGCGCAGGAGATCGCCTGCTACCTCAATTTGCCGATCGGCAAGGCAATCGTCGGCCAGTTCAGCGACGGCGAGGTGATGGCCGAGGTCCAGGAAAATGTTCGCGGCCGGGACGTGTTCATCGTTCAGCCTACATCTGCGCCCACCAACGACAATCTCATGGAACTGTTGGTGATGATTGACGCGATGCGCTGGGCATCAGCGGGCCGGGTGACTGCCGTGATCCCCTATTTCGGCTATGCGCGGCAGGATCGCCGACCCCGTTCCGCCAGGGTGCCGATCACCGCGCGCTTGGCAGCCAAGATGATCGCAAGCGCAGGGGCGGACCGGGTGCTTACCATGGATCTGCATGCAGATCAGATTCAGGGTTTCTTCGATATTCCGGTGGATAATGTCTATGCGTCGCCGATCTTGCTCGGCGACGTGTGGCGGCAGAAGTATCCGCGTCTGATCGTGGTTTCGCCGGACGTCGGCGGTGTAGTGCGGGCGCGGGCGCTGGCCAAGCGCCTCGACGACGCGGAGCTTGCGATCATCGACAAGCGGCGGCCGCGGGCCAACGAGGCCAAGATCATGAACATCATTGGTGACGTCGAGGGGCGCAGTTGCGTTCTGATCGACGACCTCGTGGACACTGCGGGAACGCTCTGCCAGGCAGCCCAGGCGCTGAAGGCGCAGGGTGCGGCGCGGGTGGTCGCCTATTGCACCCATCCGGTGCTTTCAGGACCGGCGGTGGCGAACATCGAGGGCTCGGTGCTGGACGAATTGGTAGTTTCCAATACCATCCCGTTGCGCCCGGAGGCGAAACAGTGCGACAGGATCCGCCAGCTGAGCATCGCGGAATTGCTGGCGGAAACCGTGCGGCGAATCAGCAACCACGAGTCGGTAAGCTCGCTGTTTATCGACTGACTGGCAGGTAAGGGGCTTGTCGGTTTACTCAGGCCCGTGTTTTTCTTGGCGTCCGTCCAGTGCCTTGGTCGCGAGGCGAAGGGCGTGCCGATCCTTAGCAAATTGGAGAAGACGATGAGTGTCAGCTACGAAATTGATGCGCAACCGCGCGACGACAAGGGGAAGGGTGCGAGCCGCCGCCTGCGTCGCGCGGGCCTGGTGCCCGGGGTCATCTACGGGGCGCGCAAGGATCCCGAGATGATCAGCCTGCAACACAACGAGCTGTTGCGGCGGCTCGGGAACGAGGCCTTCTACTCGCACATCCTAGACGTGCATCTCGGCGGGGAAACGCAAAAGGTCGTACTGAAAGACCTGCAGCGGCACCCGAGCAAGCCTTTCGTCATCCATGTTGATTTGCAACGGGTCAGCTTCAGTGAAAAGCTGAAGGTCAACGTGCCGCTGCATTTCGTAGGCGAAGAACTGGCGCCGGGCGTCAAGAAAGGCGGAATCGTGGCCCACGCCCTGACCGATGTGGAGGTCTCCTGTCTGCCGGGTAACCTGCCCGAGTTCATTGAGGTTGACGCCTCGCAACTGGAGTTGGGCGATTCCCTGCACCTCTCCGACCTGATACTGCCGGAAGGGGTAGAGATCCCATCCCTGGCGGCCGGAAACAACGACCTGATACTGAGTATCCAGACGCAAAAGGCGGAAACGGAAGAGGTCGAGGGAGAGGGCGAGGAAGAGGAAGAAGGGGCCGTTCCTTCCCCCGAGAGCGAAGACTAATACTGCGCGGAGCGGCCGGGGGGCGGTTACTCGTGCCCTGCCGCTCCGCCCTTCCTCGGGGTGCTGCGCGTTTCGCCAGCACCAAGGTTCTAACGCTCCTATCCCTCTCGTTGGTATGGAATCGCTCCCCATCCGGTTGATCGTTGGTCTCGGGAATCCGGGCGGCGAGTACCAGGACACCCGACACAACGCCGGGTTCTGGTTCGCGGATCGCGTGGCTCAGGATTGGGGCAGCGTGTTCCGCACGGAGTCGAAGTTCCATGCACAGGTGGCGGTTGGCCGGATCGCGGGAGCCGATTGCCGGCTGCTGAAACCCAGCACCTTCATGAACCGAAGCGGTCAAGCGGTCGCCGCGTTGATGCGCTATTTTCGACTCCAACCGCAACAGGTCCTGGTGGCCCATGATGAGTTGGATCTGCCGGCCGGTGCGGTGCGCCTCAAGCAGGGCGGCGGCCATGCCGGACACAACGGTTTGCGCGACATCTTGGCAGTGCTGGGTGACCCGGGTTTCTACCGCCTGCGCATCGGCATTGGACATCCCGGGAACTCCCGCGTGGTGGTGGACTACGTGCTGAGCCGGCCGTCAAGGGCGGATCGGCAGGCGATCGAGGAAGGTTTGGGCCAAGCGCTGGCGGCATTGCCCGAGATCCTGCTCGGCGAGATGCAGCGGGCGATGAATCGCCTACACGCGCCGTCCCGGTCGCCAGCGGATTGACCTTAAAAAAGGTACCTGGCCCCAAAGGCACTGACTTTAGGCATTCTCGCGCCGGCTCATTCGACCCGAGGGACGCCGTACATCCCTGCTGCGCTGGCAGGTCCAGGGCTCGCCATCCGTGGTGAGCCCGTTCGGCCGGAAAAAGCGTCACCGGCGATTTTCCTGCTCGGCCTCACCCCTGGAGGCTCGACTGCAGCATCCTTGCTGCAGACGCCCTCGACTCGAACGCCCCGGAGCGCGCTGAACTTCAGGGCAGTTTCGTTAAGTAAGTGCCGTTCATACCTGGCCCCCTTTTTTGCCCTGCTGCTTGGAAGGCACAAAAAAGGCCGCCCGGAGGCGGCCTCGGTCTAGCATTGAGGAGTTCTGCGTTTAGTCCCAGAGGAAGCCGAAGCTGGCCTCGATCTCCCACTGGTCCATGCTGATCGTCACGTCCTGCGCGGGGATCGATCCGTCCGGGGCCCCGGTGAACTGGTTGCGGCCCTTGATGTCCGTCTTCGGGGCGTACATCGCCGACAGGCTCCACTCGTTCTTCTTGCTCAGCTTCTGCGTGAATCCGGCGGTGATGTGGTTCTCTACGACGCCCGGCGCCAGGGTGTTGAAGACGACCTCAGACTTGGGGATCGGCTGATCGTTGTGGCTGTAGCCGAGACGGAAGGTCCAGGTGGGGTTGTACTCGAACTGCCAGCCAACCTTGATGACCCCGGTGTTCTCCCAGCCGAATCCGGCGCCCTTGCTGCCGCCGAGGCAGTAGCTCGGGTTGAAGCCCGACGGGTTGAGCGGGCTGCAGCGGGTCGCTAGGTCGTTGGGGTTGCTGATGGCGTCCACCGACTCGTACCAGATGTACTGGTAGTCCAGCAGAAGGGTGTGCTGCGGCGCGGGTTTCCAGGCCAGGCCGATGGTGGCGGTGGGCGGGATGTCGAACTCGCCGCCGTTGGCGAACAGATCCTTGTAGTCGTCGAACTTGGTCATCCAGGTCTTGGTCTGGTAAGAAGCGGCCAGGGTCACGCCCGGATACACCTCGCCCTGCGCACCGATTTTCAATCCCGCGCCGTAGGACCAGTCGTAGCCGTTGTTGGTCAGCTTGGTGGGTATACCGCCTTTCACCGCGGTTTCCGTGAAGGGCGAGAAGAAGGCCAGGCCCTTGGCCTTGAAGCGCTGCGCGGCGAGGATCAGGCCCGCGCCCCAGGACGCCTTGTCGTTAGCGAACTTGCGCGAATAGGAAAGATTGACGAATAGCTGGGACAGGTCGACGCCTGATTTGCCGGCGCAGAAGACCCCCGGCTGGCAGACGCCGGACACCGGCTGCCCGGTGGCCAGAGAGACGAATTTATCCACCGCCTCGCCGCGCGCCGCGCTGACGGGATCATCATCGTAGTCGGTGTTCATGCCGCCGTTGCCGTAGACCGCGACGCCGAAGGCGGCGTCGTCGGACAGCATCTTGTTCCAGCCGAAGGTCGGGATCAGGAAGTAA
Organism: Chromatiales bacterium; assembly: GCA_024639625.1. Taxonomy (GTDB): domain Bacteria; phylum Pseudomonadota; class Gammaproteobacteria; order Chromatiales; family Chromatiaceae; genus JAHEIA01. Next base: position 1,173 of record JAHEIA010000065.1, on the reverse strand, counting down.
TTGCTGTCACTCTTGGTCTTGCCGGGCTCCAGCGGGAAGCCGGGCAGAGAGCCCTGGAAGGGGGGCGGGAACCCGGGCGGAAACGCCGGCACGTCTGTGGCCTTGAATTCGCGATGCGGGCTGAACAGGGCGGCACCCGCGTCCAGACGATGGCCGACCCAGACGCCACCGGCCGGGTTGGTGGCGGAATACAGGGAGTCCTGCGGCAACGCCACGCCGGCACCGGCCAGCGCCTTGCTCTTGGTGCCGTAGCCGTGGGCGAAGTAGCCATTGGTTGCGAACGCCGAGGGGGCGACCAAGCAACCGGCTACGGCTGCTACCAGGAGTTTTTGTTTGTGTAGCATCTTTAGTGACCCTCCCAAACTTGGGTTGTTGTATTTCGGTCCGCTGTTGAACCTGTTGCGAAGCCCTTGTTTTCCGTTATCTGGTTATTTGTTGCTTTTATAATACATTGTTATTAATATGGGACTATGACGGAGCCGAAGGCCGTTGTCAATAGTGTTCTAACTGTTGCTCGGACACAACGGGGTGTCGGGCCGGGGAAGGATTTGCGGCACCGTCTGGCGCCTTGGTCGGGCCATGGGAAATCTCGGCTGCGCTATTGACAGGGGATTCCCGCTCACGGACAATAGCGCGCTCTTTAACCGGGAGGGGTTCCCGAGTGGCCAAAGGGATCAGACTGTAAATCTGACGGCTCCGCCTTCGGAGGTTCGAATCCTCCCCCCTCCACCAGAAGGTTAGAAAAGCGGGCGATTTGGGTGGTCTTCGCACGACTTGGTAAGCGCGGGTGTAGTTCAACGGTAGAACCTCAGCCTTCCAAGCTGATGACGTGGGTTCGATTCCCATCACCCGCTCCAGAATGGGACGCTGGCAGCTTTGGTACGGGGTACGCTGTCCGCCGGCAGCAGCAAGGTGAGATTTTCGAGCCCATGTAGCTCAGTTGGTAGAGCACACCCTTGGTAAGGGTGAGGTCACCGGTTCGACTCCGGTCATGGGCTCCATCAATTGTGGTAGGTCGCGTGGGGGGTTCCGCGCACGGGTTTCGTCTTAACTCGTTTGAATCTTTCGGAGAAAAGTTCAGATGTCAAAAGCAAAATTCGAACGCAAGAAGCCGCACGTGAACGTGGGGACGATTGGTCACGTGGACCATGGGAAGACGACGCTGACGGCGGC
>JAHEIA010000064.1 GCA_024639625.1 Chromatiales bacterium | reverse complement strand
AAGTAGGCGAACTGCTGCCCTCCGCGGAGCCTTTCGCCCAGCGGGTACAGGAGATCAGCGCCTTTCTCGACGCTTGGTCGTGGGACGAAGAATTGTTGCCGCTGGATGCCCAGGTGGCACTGCATGATCCTTGCAGCCTGCGCAACGGCCTGCGGGGAGAACTCGCCCCCTACCGGCTGCTGACAAAGATCCCGCGCCTGGAGGTGCGCCCGCTACCGGGCAACGCCTACTGCTGCGGAGCCGCAGGCAACTACCTCCTGGAACAGCCGGAAATGTCCCGAACCCTGATCAAGGACAAGCTCGAGCACATCGAGGACCAACGCCCCGATCTCATCCTGACCTCGAACACCGGCTGCGCACTACAACTGGCCGCGGGAATCCGGGCCTGCGGCTGGGAAATCGAGGTCCTGCACCCGGTCCAGCTGCTCGCCCGCCAGCTGCGCCCCCGTGGAGAGGCAAGCTAGGGTCGAAATACCGGACTTGCCGTCGCGCGCGACCTCTATTATCTTTTACCGACTATGGAAACACGCGATTATTCTCCTGTCGATCGTCTTCTGATCGGTGTCGACCAGGCGGTCCGCACCCTCTTCGGTCGCCCCCAGGTCACCGAGCGCCACAACCCGGCAGAGCAGGTTGCGGAGTCGGACTTGACGGATCAGGAACGCGACCTCAGCACGCGTCTGATGCGCATCAATCACACCGGCGAGGTTTGCGCCCAGGCCTTATATCAGGGCCAAGCGCTCACCGCGCGTCTGACCGAGGTGCGCAACAGCATGGAGCGCGCGGCGGCAGAGGAGAACGACCACCTGGATTGGTGCAAAACACGGATCCGGGAACTCGGTGGCCGCACCAGCCTGCTCAACCCGCTCTGCTACGCCGGCTCCTTCCTGATCGGGGCTACAGCCGGCCTGGCAGGAGACAAGTGGAGCCTGGGGTTCGTCGCCGAGACGGAGCATCAGGTAGGCGACCACCTGGACGACCATCTGCAACGGCTCGCGGCACAGGATGAGAAGAGCCGAAGCATCATCGAGCAGATGAAAGAGGACGAGGCACAACATGCCACCACGGCGCTGGAGGGCGGAGGCGCTCCCCTGCCCGCCCCGGTAAAACTGGCGATGAAGCTCACCTCGAAGGTGATGACCAAAACGGTGTATTGGCTGTAGGGGGAAACCCGCGTCCAGCCGGCGAAATCATTCCACAGCGCTTGCGCGGACCTGACCCCAGAGGTCATCACCGAACACGCGGCGCATCACCAGCGGCAAGGCTACCGCGCCCTGCGACAGCAAGCGGTCGTGGAATTGACGCAGCAAGAATGCCGCATCTTCGCCCTCGCAAAGACCGCGCGCGGTTTGAATTAAGTGCGCCCCCAGCGCGCCCGCCGCAGCGTCGGTCGGGTACAAAGATACCATGGCGAGCGCAAAATCGATCTTTTCCCGGTCCCATCCAGGCGTTTGCTGGAGCCAGGCTACGGCATCGTCATAGGACACACCGCGCGTATGGATGTCCACATCGAGCAACGCTAGGCGCAGAGTGCCTAAACGAGCCAAACGCAGGGCCGCGATCTCTTCCGGCGCAGCTGCGCATGCGGTTTCTTGCAGCAGCCTCAGCAGGTAGATCTTCCAGCCCGAAAACAGGGTAGCGGAGCGGAAAACGCGGCGCGCTACACCTCCAACCGCCCGGCGCCCGACCGCAGCAAGCAAATGCTCCCCCAACCAGCCGCCTTCCACGCAGCGCCGAAAGACCTCCGGTCTACCCTCCGTAACACCCTCGCCCAACGGGGGCAGCAGTAGCTGGCCGCCGGCGGAGCCAGGGTCTATTCCGCTCGGCGCGACGTAGGTGATCTCGGCCAATCCTGGTCGCAGGCAGGTGGTCTTCTCTGCGCATTCCAGGGACGGGAGGGGAAGGGTGACCAGCCCGAACTCCTCCGCCAGCAGGCGTATGCGCGCGCACTCCGCACGCGCGATCTCCAGCCGTGTTTCCCCGCTGCTGGAGTCTATCTCGGCCAGGAACCGGACCAGCTGCGACAGATCCGATTGGCCAGTCAGTGATCGGCAAACTGCGCTCAGTCCCGCGATTTGTTCGTCGAGCTGCCGTTGGATCAATTCGCGCAGACGCTCCGGCTCCAAGTCGAGGAAATGGCGATGCCGCCAGATCCGTCGAAAGTGCGGTGCCCCACAACCCGGGCCGCCCGCCGCCAAGGGCGCCAACTCCTGGCGCATGAAATCGACGAAGTCGAGTGTGGCTGTCGCCGCCTGCCCGCAGGTCTCGCGTAACCGCCCCTTGTCTCGGCTCGCCCTCTGCAGCCGGGAATCGGCGACCAGCCCGTCCACGAAACCGGCGCCCGCCTCCGCCTCCTCCAGTGCCGCGGCCAAGGATACCCGAGACACCAGACCGGGAAACGTCAGCAATTGCGCCCGGGCGTGGCGCAGATACTGCGGAAGGTCGGCCAGTAGACGCGCCATGGTTTCGGGATAATCGGCGGGCCGGAGCAGTTTAAGTCGATGTAGAATACGAAACGGCAGGAAACGGAAAGGGTCACGGTGCCGCCAATCATGCTCGAGCAGTTCCCGCAGCTCCAGCTGGCAGCCGCCGAAAGCAAGGCGCAGTTCCAGACGCTGATCGTCGTCCAGGGCCGCAATATCGAGTTCCTCGAGCGCGACCACCAGATTCTCCATCCACGACACCAGCGCACCGGCCTCGTCATCGCCGATCGCGGGGAGCCGCACATACCCGGGCTCACCCAGGCGTAGCGCCACCTCGGGGTGGAAGCGCAACCAGACATGAAAGAACTCCTCGAGCAGCGCTTGGTACGCGGCCGCCTCAGACATCCCTGATCTCGTAGTCGTGGGTGATCTCGGCGCTGGCTGCTAGCATGATCGAAGCCGAGCAGTATTTCTCAGCGCTGAGCCGTATCGCACGCGCCACGTGCTTTTCACTCAATCCCTTGCCCGAGAGGACAAAATGGATATGGACTCGGGTAAACACCTTTGGGTCGTCCTGCGCGCGCTGCGCCTCCAGCCGCACCTCGCAGCCTGTAACGGGTTGGCGCGCCTTGCGCAGGATATGCAGGACGTCGAACTCCGTGCACCCACCCATCCCGAGCAACAGCATCTCCATCGGACGCACCCCGAGATTCCGCCCGCCGTGCTCAGGCGGACCATCCATGACGATCGCATGCCCACTACCCGATTCGCCCACCATGGTGGCCGCTTCCACCCACTTGACCCGTGCTTTCATGCCGCCCCTCACGCCAGCGCCCAGAGATCTGCAGCGAGCCTAGCATAGATCGACAAACAACAGGAGCTTGCCTAGAATGAAGCGAGACCACCCTCTCCAGCCAAGGGAACTGTCCATGACGATCATCCGCCCAGTACCGAAAGACCCTCCTTTTTTGCAGCACCTGCTCGCCTATTGCCACCGCAAGCAGTACGCGAACAAGACGGACATCGTGCGCCCCGGGGATTCCGCGGATGTGCTGTATTTCGTTATCGACGGGTCGGTGGCGGTATTGATCGAGGACGAAGAGGGCCGCGAGGTAATACTGACCTATCTGAATAAAGGTTCCTTTATCGGCGAGATGGGGCTGTTCACTCCCCAGCCCACACGCAGTGTGCTGGTGCGTACGCGCACCCCTTGCCAGATGGCGGAGATCACCTACACGCGCCTCGAGCAGCTGTTCGAAGGGGAACTGAAAGAATACACCAAAGACATCCTGTATGCCCTCGGTGGACAGCTGTCGCAGCGCTTGCTGCACACCTCGCGCAAGGTGAGCGATCTTGCTTTTCTTGATGTAACTGGGCGCATCGCCCACACCTTGTTGGACCTGTGCAAACAACCGGATGCAATGACGCACCCAGACGGCATGCAGATTCGAATCACGCGGCAAGAAATCGGGCGTATCGTAGGCTGCTCCCGGGAGATGGCGGGGCGAGTCCTGAAAAACCTGGAGGAACAGGGACTGATTTACGTCAAGGGCAAGACCATCGTCGTATTCGGCACCCGCTGAGTCGAACCGCCGTCGCTCAGCATCCCTAGGCAAACAGCTCCGCTAGTTTCTGCCCCGGGTCGGGGGACCGCATGAATGCCTCGCCCACTAGAAACGCATGGACGCCGTGCTCGCGCATCAAGGCGACGTCTTGCGGCGCAAGGATACCGCTCTCGGTCACCACGATGCGATCGGACGGCACCGCATCCAAGAGTCCCAAGGTGGTATCGAGCCGCGTCTCGAAGCTGCGCAGATCGCGGTTGTTGATGCCGACCAACGGACTCTGCAGAGCCAGCGCGCGCTGCAACTCGTGGCGGTCGTGGACCTCCAGCAATACATCCAAGCCAAGCTCGGTCGCGAGCGCGCCAAGCTCGCTCATCTGAGCATCCCCCAGACAGGCAGCGATGAGCAGGATGCAGTCGGCGCCGATGGCTCGCGCCTCGTAAACCTGATAGGGGTCCATGACGAAGTCTTTGCGCAGCACGGGGAGGTCACAGGCGGCGCGCGCCTGCTTCAGATACCGGTCGGCCCCCTGGAAGAATTCCTCGTCGGTGAGAACCGAGAGGCAGGCTGCGCCGCCCTCCGCATAGCTGCGCGCGATGTCCGCAGGCCGAAAGTCCGCACGCAGGACCCCCTTGCTTGGCGAAGCCTTCTTGATTTCGGCGATCACCGCCGATCCACCGGACCGGATCCTGGACTCTAGGGCGGCGACGAAGCCCCGCGTCGGCCCACTCCCGCGCACCCGCTCGGCGAGTTCCGCTGGAGGCACCCGGGCGGCTCGCTCCAGCACCTCCTGCGCCTTGTGGCGCATGATGGTCCGCAGGATGTCCGGGGTTTCATTCATCGTCCACGCCCCCCAGTCCAAGCCTCTTCGGCGGCGCAGGGCCCATCAAGAATCGAACCCCTGTGTAAGGATCACCAGCCGATCGAGCCGATTTCTCGCCTCGCCGCTGGAAATCGCCTGATCTGCCAGCTGCACGCCATCCGCCAGGCTCTGCGCAGCGCCGGCCGCATAGATGGCAGCCCCTGCGTTGAGGCAAACGATGTCCCGTGCAGGTCCAGGGTGGTCTTCGAGTACGGAGCGGATCACCGCCAAGCTCTGCTCGGGACTCGCCACCCTGATGCGCGATAGATCGGCGCGTTGCAGACCGAATTGCTCGGGTGTGACCGTATAGCGGCTCACAACGCCGTCCTTGAGCTCGGCCACGCCGGTCTTGTCGCCAATGCTGATCTCATCGAGTCCATCGGCGGAATGGACTACCAAGACATGCTGGCTGCCCAACCGCTGCAGGACGTCGGCCAGCGGCTGCAGCAACTCCTCACTGAAAACCCCCAGCAACAGATTCGGCACCCCCGCAGGATTGGTCAGGGGACCAAGGACATTGAAGAGGGTGCGCACGCCAAGCTCTCGACGCGGCCCGATGGCGTGCTTCATGGCCGTGTGGTGCGCTGGCGCGAACATGAAGCCCACCCCCACCTCGCGCACACAACGGGCCACCTGCTCGGGTGTCAGATCAAGTCGTATCCCGGCCGCTTCCAAGACGTCCGCGCTGCCGGATTTACTGGAAACCGAACGGTTTCCGTGCTTGGCGACATGGCAACCCGCGGCAGCGGCGACGAAGATGCTGGTGGTTGAAATATTGAAGGTACTCGATGCATCCCCGCCGGTACCAACGATGTCAACGGCGTGGCTCAGGTCGGCAATATCCACCCCGCTGGCGAGCTCCCGCATCACCCCTGCCGCCGCCGCAATCTCGGTAACGGTTTCGCCCTTCATTCGCAGAGCCACCAGAAGGCCAGCGATCTGAGCGGGTGTGGCGGCGCCCGTCATGACGCCCCGCATCACCTGCGTCATTTCGTCCGCAGACAGATCCCGTCGATCGATGATCCGCTTGAGCGCACTCTGCATATCCATACTAAAGGGCCCCTGTTGGCAACAGGCTCATCGGCCTTGGAGAAAATTGCGCAACAGATCGTGGCCCTGCTGCGTAAGAATGGACTCGGGGTGAAACTGCACCCCCTGCACCCGGTGCTGTTTGTGACGAACCCCCATGATCTCATCCACGGATCCGTCCTCGCGCCGGGTCCACGCGGTCACCTCCAGACAATCGGGCAAGCTTTCCTGCTCGATCACCAGCGAATGATAACGTGTCGCCTCAAACGGATTGCGCAACCCGCTGAAGACGCCGACGTCGCGGTGTTGAATCTGCGAAGTCTTGCCGTGCATCACCCGCCCCGCGTGTACGATGCGACCGCCGAAAGCCTGCCCGATGCATTGGTGTCCGAGGCAAACGCCGAGGATCGGGATGCGCCCGGCATAGGCACGAATCGCCGCCACCGAGACCCCGGCCTCGGCGGGGGTGCAGGGGCCAGGGGAAACCACCAAGTGACGCGGATTCAGCCGGTCGATATCCTCGATCGCTAGCTCATCGTTCCGGTAAACGTGGACATCCGCTCCCAGCTCCCCGAAATATTGCACAAGGTTGTAGGTAAAGGAGTCGTAGTTGTCGATCATCAACAGCACGATCAGCGCTCCTCGCCGTCATCACAGGCGTGGCGATCCAAGCCGGCCTCGGCCATCGAAACCGCGCGAAAAATGGCTCGACCCTTATTCATGGTCTCTTTCCATTCCAGGTCCGGCAGCGAGTCCGCAACGATGCCGGCGCCCGCCTGGATGTGCAGGACCTGGTTCTTGATCACTGCGGTTCGGATCGCAATTGCGGTATCCATGTTGCCGTTCCAGGCAAGATAACCCACGGCACCGGAATAGACCCCGCGTTTCACTGGCTCCAATTCGTCGATGATCTCCATGGCGCGGATCTTCGGCGCCCCGGACACGGTACCAGCGGGAAAAGTCGCCCGTAGCACGTCGATTGCACTCATGCCGTCGCGCAATTCTCCGACCACATTGGACACGATATGCATGACATGGGAATAGCGTTCCACGATCATCTTGTCGGTCAGGCGCACGCTGCCGATCTTGGCCACCCGCCCGACGTCATTGCGACCCAGGTCGATTAGCATCAGGTGCTCCGCCAGTTCCTTCGGATCCGCCAGCAGTTCGCTCTCCAAGGCCCGGTCCTCCGCGTCCGTATAACCACGGCGGCGCGTGCCGGCGATGGGCCTCACGGTGACCAGCCCGTCCTCGAGCCGGGTGAGGATCTCGGGCGAAGAGCCCACCACATGGAAATCCGCGAGATCAAGAAAATACATATAGGGCGAGGGATTCAAGCCGCGAAGTGCGCGGTAAAGATCGAGGGGAGGCGCCCCGTAGGGTATCGACAAGCGCTGCGAGAGCACCACCTGCATGCAATCGCCGTCGAGGATGTAGCGCTTGATCCGCTCCACCGCGCTCCGGTATCCCTGCTCGGTAAAACCGGAAACAAAATCCGCTTCACTCACCGCGCGCGGGGCCTCAGAGGAGCGTCGCGGCGCTCCCCGCTGCATGCGCTGAATCAGGTCCCGGATGCGCTGCTCCGCCCGCTGCAGCGTACCGCCCTGAGTGGGGTCCTGGTGGACGATGACGTACATCCGGCCCCGCAGATTATCGAACACCACCAACTCGTCGGACACCATGAGCAGGATATCCGGCGAATCGAGCTGGTCGGCGTTGGGACAATCCGCCAGTTTAGGTTCGATATAGCGGATCGTGTCGTAGCCGAAATAGCCGACCAGGCCACCGGAGAACCGGGGGGGGAGTCGGCTGTTCTCCGCCACCTTGTAGCGGCCCCGGAAGGCCTCGACAAAGGCCAGCGGATCCGCCGTATCATGCTCCTCCAGGAGCTGTCCGGCGCTCTCCACAGTGGCCCTGCGGCCGTGCACGCGCAGCAGCGAACGACAGGGCAATCCGATGATGGAGTAGCGACCCCACTTCTCCCCTCCTTGCACCGACTCGAAGAGATAGGAATAGGGACCGTCCACCAACTTCAGATACACGCTGAGGGGCGTGTCGAGGTCGGCGAGCACCTCGCAGACTACGGGGATGCGATTGAAACCCTGTGCCGCCAAGGCGGCAAACTCTTGCGGGGTCATGGTACCTGCCTGGCTCGATCTGGGGTTCTCGTTGGAGGTTCGTGGCTCTCGACCGCGCCACTACGCCGCGCGCTCGAGCAGCCCCCGCAGCTCCGCCAAAGAATCGATCACGCCATCGGGGTCGGCCAGCCGAATATCGCTGCCGTGATTATATCCGTAGCTCATGCACACGATGTGAAACCCGGCCGCGCGGGCCGCCTTCACGTCACTCACGGAGTCGCCGACCATCAGCGCTTCCGACGGCGCTACGCGGAAGAATTCGGCGGCGTGCAACAGGGGGAGCGGATCGGGCTTTTTTCGCGGCAGCGTGTCACCGCTGATCAGGATAGCGAAACGGTCGTAGATGCCGAGCGCCTTGAGCAGCGGCTCGGTGAACTGGGCCGCCTTGTTGGTGACGCATCCGAGCGCGTAGCCCTTCGCCTTCAGGTAGTCGAGCCCCTCTCGCACCCCAGGATAGAGCCGCGAGCGCTGCGCAGTGTTCTCTGCATACAACTCGAGGAAGATAGGGTAGGCCCGTTGAAAAAGGGCCTCATCCGGCTCACCCTCGAGCTGACCTGTCAGCGCCCGTCTCACCAACCGCTCGACACCGTTGCCTACCCAGTCCCGCACCTTGCGCTCGCCATGCGGCGGCAGATCGAGCCGTGCCATCATGGCATCTACGCAGAAGGCGAGGTCCGGCACGCTGTCCACCAGCGTGCCGTCCAGATCGATCAATACCATCTTTGGTTTCTTACCCAGCATACGATAGATCCTTCCCGGCTATCGGGCCACTTTCGCCAGTTCTTCGCGCATCTGACTGATGATAGTGTCGTAACGGTGCGGATCGCTATCCTGGCCCTTGCCAAAGATCCCAGAGCCGGAGACAAAGGTATCGGCCCCCGCCGCCTTGATCTCTGCGATATTGTCCACCTTCACCCCACCGTCGATCTCCAGGCGGATGTCACGACCTGACGCGTCGATGATCTTGCGCGCCTGGCTGAGCTTCTGCATTGCCGACGGGATAAAACTCTGGCCGCCGAACCCGGGATTCACCGACATCAGAAGGATCATATCGATCCTGTCGAGCACATAGTCCAGGTGCGACAGGGGTGTGGCGGGATTGAAAACCAACCCGGCCTTGCAGCCCTCACCCTGGATCAGTTGAAGAGTGCGATCGATGTGCTCCGAAGCTTCCGGATGGAACGTGATGTAGGTCGCCCCCGCCTGCGCGAAGTCGCCAACGATTCGGTCGACCGGACTCACCATGAGGTGGACGTCGATGTCGGCCGTGATGCCGTGCTTGCGCAGCGCCTCACACACCAGCGGCCCAATCGTCAGGTTGGGCACATAGTGATTGTCCATCACATCGAAGTGCACGATATCTGCCCCGGCGCTGAGCACATTCACCACCTCTTCGCCCAGACGAGCGAAATCCGCCGAAAGAATGGACGGAGCAATCAGATCTTGAGCCATAGTTCATCTCCTGATGCGTTGATCGCCGCAAGCGCGGCAGCCCAACGTGCTGCTAGAAACCAAGAACCGTACAATTTACCTCAAGCAGGGCCGATTTGCAGCCACGATTGATGGTAGAGGCCCAAGACGCGGACCCGCCTGGGCCACCCTACACGCAAGGCGAACTCAGCCTTTGCGCTGCATCAAGCGCGCGATGCGGCGCACGTAGTGTCGCGTCTGTCCAGGCACGAAGGGAGCCACCTGGGCCCATTCACGCAATTCGCCGAGGGCCTCCTCCGCCCTCCGATACGCCTTGCGCACATTGCCGTAACCGGCGTTGTAACTGGCAAACGCAAAGGACAATCGATCTTCGGTAGGAATGCCCTGCTGCCACTTCCGATACAACATGCGATCGTAATAGATGCCTGCGGCAATGTTCCAACGCGGCTGTTCGAGGCTCGTAAAATGGGGATTCTTGGCCTTGATCTCGGCGTAGGTCGA
>JAHEIA010000468.1 GCA_024639625.1 Chromatiales bacterium | reverse complement strand
GTTGGCCGCGTTGTTGTCGACCCCCCGAGCTTTGTTCAACAGATTGCCTAAGTCTCAGCCACAGCCCAACGTATCCAATACGGATATTGCGAAACGGGAATCGCAGCAGCCAAAAACTGGTCAACCACTGGTGGAGTCGGAGCATCAGAACTATGCGGCCCAGCTTCGCGCCCTGGAGTTCGGTACCTGGTTCGAGTTCGCGGCGAAGGACGGCGGTCCACGCCGCCGTTTGAAGTTGTCCTGGCATAGCCCGATCACCGAAACCTGCATGTTCGTCGACCGTGCGGGCGTCAAGGCGGAGGCTTTCACTGTGTCGCAGCTCGCCGCGGAACTCGCGGCGGGCAGGGCGACGATATTGGCTGAACCGCAGCAGCCCTTCGTCGAGCGGGCTCTGCACGAGATCCTGCAGATGCTGAGGGTCCCCCGCACGCCGAAGCAAGCGTAATCACTTCAAGCGGGACCGCTCCGCTTTCTCCGCGTCAGGCAGGCGGGGCGCCCGCCTCCGCAGCGGCGCGTGATCTTTCCAGTCGCTCGCGCACCAGGGAGAGATGGAGCTGCAGGTCGTACAACTCGTCGGCGAAAGAAAGGGGTACACTCACCTGGTTCACGTCCTGCTCGAGATGCGCGAGTTCGCTCAGCAGGCCGGCGTAGTCCTCGCCGCGACGGGCCTTTCTCGCCGCCAGATCGACCGATCGCAACTGCCGGTACCAACGGAATACCCTGGCGCGCATGCGCCAGCGGTACACCGGCGGCATCAGTTTTACCAGCGGGATCAAGAGCGCCAATAGCGGCACCAGCATCACCTTCATCCTGTCCACCAAGGTGGCGGCCCAGAATGGCAAGACACGTTGCAGGAAGGGAGGGCCGTAGCGATAGAAACGCTGGGCGTCGCGGTCGATCGGGAATTCGAGGAACTCCGGAGCGGGAAATTGCCCGCTTTGCTCGAACCAGCCGCGTTTCCCCACTACCGCCTGCGCCGCCTGCAGCAACAGATCCACGAGGGCAGGGTGAAGATCTGGGCGCGCAACAAGATTGGCGGCGGCGGCGAGCAGAGCGGTGTCGCGTTGCGGGATGTTCCGCGCCAGATCGACCGTACCCTGGGGGAGCGTAACCTTGGAGAGGAAGTCGTGACGCCGGGTGTAGGCGGCAGCCCGCTCGAAATCCATGGTGTGCACACCCGGGTTGAGCAGCATACGATGCAGCAGCGGAGACTGCTCCGAGGCTACCAGAAACATGGCGTCTAACTCGCCCCGCTCGAGCGCCGCCGCAGCCTCAGTATCTCCCAGCGGGACAGCCGCTGGCGCGATCTCGTTATCCCTCAGTAGGGTCAGCGCCAATGCGCGGGTGCCGCTTCTCTCCGCTCCCAGGGCGAGTCGCTTGCCGCGCAGCTGGCCGACGCGACGCAGCGGTGCATTTCCGCGGTACAGCACCCACAGGGGTTCAAAGAACAGGCTGCCGAGCGATTCGAGATCTGCCGCCTGGAAATCGCTCCCTGTCCCTCCCTGCACGAACGCGACTTCCGCCTCGCCGCGAACCAGTTGCTGCAAATTCTCGATTGATCCGGAGGTGGCCCGCACCTGTAGCTCGATACCGTGCCGTGCAAGCTCGTGTCGGATCTTTTGCGCGAATAGATAATAGGCCCCTTGCTCGTTGCCGGTAGCCATAACCAGGCGATCCGGCGGGGCCGGGTCGACGAATTGGTAGGCGACGAGAAAGGCCGCTACCGCCAACAGGACTGCAGGTAGAAAGGTCTTGACGAGCTCTCGCTCTGGATTTTGACGCCTATCCAGTTTCAAAGCGAGGCCTGTTCGGTATGCGTAAGAGCTGCAACGGTCAGACACTCGCAACGGAATCGCGCGAATACCCGAAATGCCGCGCGTAGCGTGTAGCGTAAATCCGCGACACCAGGTTGGGAGGGATCAATCTCCATGCCCGTGCCTGCATCTGCTTGATATCAAAAGGTAGGTTCTTGTCCAGCGAAATATTGGCCCGCTGCAGGGAGATGCCGGAAACGTCAACGAATTGCGCGATTTTTGGAGCCAATTGGGAGAGATCCTCATACCGCAGGAGCAAAACCGACAGCCCTGCAGATGCAATCACTGCACATCCATGTGTCTTGTCGAACTTGGAAGAATAGACATCGATTCCTGTCGCGGGCAGAAAATCCTCGTCAAACCAGCGCAGAGGAACCAGAAATCGATTGATCTGGCCGAACACGACCCCGGTGGGATCCTCGGTCTTGGCTTCACCCATCAACTGTTTGAGAGCGCCCGCTTCGTCCAGCGGAGCGTGAGTGTTTTCCAGGACATAGAACACCTTCTTTTGGACGTCGAGAAATACCTGTTCGGGATCAAAGTCGGCCAGGCGACCGCCATGGCCGAGAAAATATTTTCGCAACATTCTGTCGTAGTGGTCGTAATTTTGCGCGAAATGCGACCAATACCAACTCAGAGGGTCTCGTGCTAACGTGATCACGCGAACCGCCCGACCGCCGTTATCTTGCCTAATGCGCTGTCGCGCAAGGAGAAAAGTCACTCTTAGTTCCTGGAGGTAGTCTTCGTACATTCGATTAGCTACCTCGTCGCTAACCACTGGACCAAGCATGGTCTTGAGCTTCACGTGGAGTCGATCGCTTGACGCGATATGAGCCTGAAGCACTTGGAGATGCTTTCGTCTAAGAGCCTCTGCGATGGCGGTAGAGGCTACCTTACCCATTTGGACGATCAGGATGTCCATTCGATCAATCTTTGGCCTCTCGGCAGTTGGAAACACGCATGAAATCTGTATAAGCGAACTGCTCGGTAAGGGTCAGTTGCCGCCGGAAACCGTTTAGAGCACCGGATTCGAGCGAACCGAGCAGGTCGCAGGAGTTGGGGTCGAAAGCCGGCGTCGCGGGACGGATCGGATATTTGCACAGCGCTGAGCGCTTGCCTTGTACCTCGTGCGCGGCGGCTGACAGGTCGGCAGGCTCGAAATCGCGTTCGGGCGGTGCCGGCATAGCGTCCCTGGCCTTTCGGAAGATCGTGGTCGAACCGCATTTCGCTTGGGACAGAATCAGGACTCTTCGCTTGCGCATAGGA
>JAHEIA010000063.1 GCA_024639625.1 Chromatiales bacterium | reverse complement strand
GGCGGTAGCCTTGGCGGGCGCAGGTTGACCTTTGCCGGGGAGCCTGGACTGCGGCCCACGCCCGACCGTGTGCGCGAGACCTTGTTCAATTGGCTGCAGCCGGTGATTGTCGGCGCCCGTTGCCTGGACCTGTTCGCCGGCAGTGGCGCGCTTGGGTTGGAGGCCGCGTCCCGCGGTGCGCGCCAGGTCGTGTTGGTAGATCGCTCGCGGGCGGTGGTGCAAACACTGGCCTCGCATATCCGCTCGCTTGGCCTGACCGGGGTGGAGGTGGCGCAAGCAGAGGCCCTCGCCTGGTTGGCCGAGCCGGTGCGGCCGTTCGATGTGGTCTTTCTCGACCCGCCCTACGACTCCGGGCTGCAGCAGCCGTGTTGCGAAAGGCTTGCGCAGGGCGGATGGCTGGCTGGGGGCGCTCTTGTCTATATCGAAGAGAGCGTTCATCGCCCTCAGGTGCAGTTGCCCGGGGACTGGACCCCAGCTCGCTGCAAGCGCGCGGGGGATGTGCGGTACAGCCTGGTGCGATGCCCTTGAGCCGCTGCTCGGCGGACGCGCTATAATAGCGCACCCACATTCTTACGTTCCTGGTCATGGCGATAGCGGTCTATCCCGGCACCTTCGATCCAATCACCAACGGGCACAGCGACCTGGTGGCGCGGGCGAGTGCGTTGTTCGAGCGGGTGATCCTAGCCGTCGCGGCGAACCCGGGGAAGGCGCCGGCCTTCGATCTCGAAACGCGGGTGTCGTTCGCGGAGCGTGTGCTTGAGGGCTTGCACAATGTCGATATACGGCCTTTCGATCAACTGCTGGTACAATTTGCGCGCGATCACAGGGCAACCGTGATCCTGCGCGGGCTGCGAGCGGTATCGGATTTCGATTATGAGTTCCAATTGGCCGGTATGAACCGGAGACTGGCGCCGGAGGTGGAGACCTTGTTTCTTACCCCGGCCGAGCAGTTCTCCTACCTCTCCTCGAGCCTGGTGCGCGAGGTTGCGGCGTTGGGGGGAGATGTGTCGGCTTTTGTTCACCCTCTGGTCGAAGCCTCGTTGCGGGAGCGCTCGGCGAGCCTTCGACGGCAGGAAAGATAGCGGTCTGTATCGGGACCTGCAACCCCAGAATTTGCTGGTTGTTGTGTCGTACGCGGATGCGGTAGAAATATGGATATGGAGAACACAACCCGGTTTACTCGGGACCGCCGAAGCGTGACGTGGTTTGAATCTGCGCGTGCGCGGCGCGAGAACCGCACCAGACACGGGATCGGGCAGGTGCGAGTGTTTTAGTGAAATGGGGTAGCGGCATGCCCCAGAGGAGTAAGACGTATGGCTTTGACGATTACCGACGAGTGCATCAATTGCGATGTCTGCGAGCCCGAATGCCCTAACGGGGCGATCTATCAAGGTGACGAGATCTACGAGATCGACCCCGACCTGTGCACCGAGTGTGTGGGCCACTACGAAACCTCGCAGTGCGTAGAGGTCTGCCCGGTGGATTGCATCATCACCGATCCGGAGCATGAGGAGACGCAGGAGCAGTTGAAGGCGAAGTATGAACGTATCACGGCAGACGGGTAGCGCTCGCCTGCCGGTCACTGCAAAGGCTCCCTGGCGGAGCCTTTTTGCGTTTCTGACGCTGTGCATTTTGTCGGCGGCGCAGGGCGTTGCCGACTCCCAGAAACCACCCGCGGCGGCGATTGCCAGCGCGCATCCTTTGGCTACGGCCGCGGGTCATGAGGTGCTGGACCAGGGCGGCAACGCCTTCGACGCCGCGGTCGCCGTAGGCGCCGTGCTGGGCGTGGTCGAGCCCTACGGCTCCGGTCTGGGCGGCGGCGGCTTCTGGTTGCTGCACCGTGCGCAGGATGGGTTCGAGGTGATGGTGGACGGCCGGGAACGGGCGCCTTTGGCAGCGCACCGCGACCTTTATCTGGATGCGGAGGGGGCGGTGGTTCCCGGCTTGTCCGTCGACGGCGCTCTGGCCGCGGCAATACCCGGGCAGGCGGCGGCGTTGGCCCACATCGCCGAGCGCTATGGCCGCCTGTCTCTGCGGCAGAGCCTGGCGCCTGCGATTCGCGCAGCGCGGGACGGCTTTCCGGTCGACCCGGTCTACCGGGACATGGCGCGCTGGCGCCTTGCGGCCCTGCGCGAATCCGCTGCGGCCGCGAAGCAGTTTCTGCTCGATGGTGATGTCCCTCCCGAGGGATTTCTGCTGCGCCAGCCGGACCTGGCGGCCACCCTGCAGGCAGTGGCGGAGCACGGAGCCGACGGCTTTTACCGTGGCGAGGTGGCGCAGCAACTGGTCGACGCGGTGCGCTCCGCCGGCGGCATCTGGCAGCTGGAGGACCTCAGAAGCTATCGGGTGCGCGAGCGCGTGCCGCTGCACGGGGAGTTCCGCGGAATGCGCATCACCAGTGCGTCGCCGCCGTCGTCCGGCGGTGTGGTGCTGCTCACCATGCTGAACATCCTGTCTGCCCTGGATCTTGCGAATCGTCCGCAGGAGCAGCACCCCCACCTGGTCGTGGAGGCGATGCGCAGGGCTTATCGCGATCGTGCGCAATACCTGGGTGACCCGGATTTTGTCGATCTCCCGCTGCCTCGCCTGGTGCATCCGTACTACGCGGCCGGTTTGGCGCGGGACATCGACGCGGAACGGGCGACACCGAGCGAGGCGACGGAGGGTCCGCGCAGTGAGGGACGGGATACCACCCACTTCTCGATTCTCGACCGGGAAGGCAACCGCGTGGCGGCGACCCTGAGCATCAACTACCCGTTTGGCTCCGGATTGGTGGCGGCAGGCACCGGGGTGCTGCTGAACGACGAGATGGATGACTTCTCCGTGCGCCCGGGTACGCCGAACGTCTACGGCTTGACCGGAGGCGAGGCCAACGCCATCGCGGCGGGCAAGCGCATGCTCTCGAGCATGAGCCCGACCTTTGTCGAGACCGCCGACAGCCTGGTGATCCTGGGCACTCCGGGCGGCAGCCGGATCATCACGATGTTGCTACATGCGGTGCTCGGAATCGCCGGTGGAGACGACCCAGAGGAATGGGTCGCTGCGCCGCGTTTCCATCACCAATACCTGCCGGATGCGGTCGAGTACGAGCCGGGCGCGCTGGACGACGATCAGGTTCGCAGGTTGAGCGAGCGCGGCCATCGGTTGGAGAAACTCCAGCGCGGGTACGGGAATATGCAGGCGGTGATCTGGGACCGCAGCGCCGGCGCGCTGGTTGCGGTCAGTGATCCGCGGGGCATCGGCAGCGCCGCGGTCCGGTGATCGGGCTGCGCCGCTCAATGTTGGCAGCGCGGGCAGTAGAAAGACGAGCGCTGTCCGAGGCGCCGCTGGAGGATCAGGGCGCCGCATTCCGGGCAGGCCTCGCCTGCGCGGCCGTACACCTTCAGTTCTTGGGCGAAATAACCGGGCCGACCGTCGGAACGCTGAAAATCCCGCAGGGTAGTGCCCCCTTGTTCGATGGCGTCCCGCAGGATCTGTCGGACGGACTCGACGAGGACCCGGCAACGGGCCCGTGCGATGCGCCGGCATTGGCGCTGCGGGTGGATCCCCGCGGCGAATAGGGCCTCGCTGGCGTAGATGTTGCCGACGCCCACCACGACACGTTGGTCCATCAATAGGGGCTTGATCGCCGTACGGCGCTGCTGCGCACATCGGTGCAGGTAGTCGGTGTCGAAATCTGCGCTCAGAGGCTCCGGCCCCAGGCGGGCGAGCAGCGGGTGTAGTTCCGGATCACCCTCGGTCCAGAGCACAGCACCGAAGCGGCGCGGGTCCCGCAAGCGTAGGCACTGCGCATTGTCGAGCACCAGGTCGAAGTGGTCGTGGCGCCCGGGCGTGCTCTCACTGGCCACCACCCGCAGGCTGCCGGACATCCCGAGGTGCAGGATCAAGGTGCCCGCGGGCGTACGCAGCAGCAGGTATTTTGCGCGGCGCTGGACTGCGGTGATCTCCTGCCCGCGCAAGGTGCCGGCGAGCCCCTGCGGCACCGGCCAACGCAATCGGGAATCGCGAATCCGTACCGCCAGAATGCGCCGCCCGAGTATGCGTTCCGCGATGCCGCGGCGCGTGGTTTCGACCTCCGGCAACTCCGGCATGTCTCAGTCCGCCTGCGCCGGGAGTGGTGCCAGGTGGGGAAAGCCGGCGCCCATCCGATACGCCACACCCAGGTCTTCGCGCACCAGAAGGCGCGGGTCCCCATCGGTCTGCGTAAAGACCAGCGGCGCGGGCCGATCGCGCAGCCGGAGCTGTATCCTACGGCCTACCGTGTGCTCGGGTGCCGGGAGCACTCGCTCCGCTTCCGCCTCCTGCCATGCCTCGATCAATGCAAGGGGGGCCGCGCTCCCGGGCAGGGTCCCATCGACCCGCCAGTCTCCGGCAGAGGAGCGGGCGAGACGCAGGCCGGGACTCGATAGTGCTTCCACGCTCGCCTCGTCAGGTAACAGGCGCGGGCTCACGAAGGTCTCCCAAGGCGCAATCAAAAGATGGAGCAGGGAGTCCGGGATCAGATGGATCCTGCCCGTGGATCTGACGTACCGGTGGTGGTAGACGGGGTCGTTGGAGCCGAATTGCAGCTCATGTCGGTCGAGGTACAGATGGAGTAGGGGGGGCGCAAGACCGAATTCCGCCAGCCCGTCCGCCGGGGCGGCAAAAGCGCCCAAGCTGGGTAGAGCCGCCAGGCGCGTCAGTGCCTCGCAGCGGGAGTGATCCGCGCGGATGCGGTGCGGGGCGTTCAGCCACCAGTGACCGTTGCGGCGTTCCAGGTCGATCGGCGGTCCGGAGCGTGGGCGAAGCCGTATGCTGCGGATTGCCGCGGGCTCGAGATCGGTCAGCGCGGGGAACTGTTCGGGCTCGCGATCCGGAAACAAGAGTAGGAGTGACAGACCGGCCACGAGGGCCAGCAACGCGAGATTCAGTTTGTTCCGGGCGCAGCGCATGTCAGCGTCTCTGTCGCCGCCACCAAACGATGGTCCCCGTCAGCAAGAAGGCGAGCGGTAGTCCCAGGAGAAATCCCAGACCGAGCGCAGCGCCGGCGGCCGGTGGCAGATCGAGCAACCGATCCGGTGGCTCTGGGGCGGGGATCTGGATCAGACGGTCCTCGCCGCTCAACCAGCGTAGGATGCGCAGGCCGAGGGCCAGGTTGCTGCCGCTGCCGAGGAATTCATTGGAAAGAAAATCGGCGTCCCCGATCACCACCAGCCGCTGCTCTCGGACCTCCTCGCCCTGGGGCAGCGACCGCCGTGCCGCTACCCCGAGGTCCAGGGGGCCGCGGTGTTCGTTCCGCTCCGCCTGCGGGCGCAGTTCTCTCTGTAGCACCTGAGTTTCGTTCCAGCTGGTCTCCGAGGTGCGCAAAATGGGGATCCACTGCCAAGCGCTGCCGGACTCGATCTGAATCCCCGCTGCCTGCGGGAACAGGGTCAGGGTGTCGAGACCGCGCGTGATGGGGTGATCCGGGTAGCGGGCGATCAGGGCGAACGCCGGGTCGTCGAGCCCCAGCGCCTGTGCATTGGCATCGACGATTACGCCGGGAAGCAGCTGCAGCCCGAGACGATCCGCGAGAAAGCCGGTGTCGGCACGGCCTCCCGGATCAGCGAGCAAGAGCAGGTTTCCGCCCGCGTCCAGGTAGCGAAGAATCAGGTCCTGCTCGCCGGGTAACCATGCGCCCCGTGGACTGGCGACCACCAGGACGCGGGTGTTGTCGGGGATCAGCGGAGTTGTCGCCAGATTGAGTTCTTGTACGCGCAGGCCCTGGGCATCCAGGCGCTGGCCGAACAGGCCGAGTTCGTGGCCGGCTTGACCGTGCAGGTCCCGCTCGCCGTGTCCGCTGAGGCTGACGATCCATATCCGGTCCTGCGACAGCAGGCGGTGCAATGCCTGGGTAAGCCCCTGCTCGTCCGCTTGGGTCACCCGCTCGCGCCGGTCAGCGACGCGTACCTCGATCTCGATCGGTTCGCTGATCCCCAGCTCGCGCGCCATTTCGGGCCGGTGCGCGGGATCGATAAACTCGAGCTCGATGCCCGGGCGCGCCCGCTGATAGCGCGCCACCAGATCACTCACCTGCTGCCGCAGCAGCCGGTCTTCGCGCACGTAGGCCGTGAAACGAGGCGGTTCCGGCAGCTCATCAAGGAGTTGGAGGCTGGGCTCGGATAGGCTATTGGACTGTGTCCAGGTCCAGTCCCAGGAGGTTTCGTAACGCAGGCTGAGCACCGCCAGGAGCACCGTCGCGGCGCTCAGCAGGGCATAGGTGAGGAGCGGAGCAAGTCTTCTGCGCAGCCGCGATAGTCGGCCACCGGCGCTGCCCAGGCCTTGGCTCCGGCGTTCGTCCAGGGCAAGCACCGCGGATAGGACGCCGAGAGCGGAAAGCAACAAGAAGTAGACGATGTCGCTGCTGCGCACCAGACCGCGTAGCAGATGCTCGTAGTGCCGGGGCAGAGACAGCCATTCGAACCATGGACCGCCCGCAGCGTCAGCGAGCCACAGAGATCCGAGGATCCCCAGGGTGATAATTCCTGCCGCGGCCGGCTGGCGAGTGCGTGCAGAGACCGCAAGCCCCAACCCGGCGGCCGCCGCCAGCAGCAGCGTCATGCCGAGCACTCCGGCCGCCAGTCGGCCGAGGTCCAGTTGGGTGGCCAGCGCCAGGGTCAGCGGCATGAGCGAGACCAGTCCCACGAGGAGTGCCGCGAAGCCGAGCACAGACAGGTACTTGCCGAGAGCGATTTGCGACAGGCTGATGGGCGAGGAGAACAACAGCTGGATACTGTCGCGGCGATACTCGGCGCTGAGTAGCCCCATGCTCAGCAATGGCAGGAAGAACAGCAGCAGAGCACCCGCATTCGCCAGATATGGTGCGGCGACCAAGCTGCTCACGCCGGGGGCCGCCGCACTGGCTGCGAGCTTGGGCTGTAAGGCCAAATACAGGTCGATCTGCACCAGGAACATCCATGCCGTCAACGCCTGCACGACGGCAAGGATTGCCCAGGCGAACGGGGCCACCAGCAGGCTGCGCAGTTCCCGGGCAGCGATGGTCGCGATCATCGCCGCTCCTCCCCGGCGGTGAGATCGACGAAGATCTGCTCCAGCCTTTGTCCTTCGACGGCGAGTTCCTGGAGCCCCCAACCGCGGTCCACCGCCGCCCGCGCGATCTCGCTTCTGCGGTCGGGGTCGCGGGTGGCGCCGAGGCGAAAGCGCCGCGGTCCGATTTGTTCCACCGTGCCGATTCCGGGTAGCGCGGACAATTCTTCCCGCGGCGGGGGTTGTTCCAGGGTGAGCGTGAGTTCGAGCTGGGCCGAGGCATCGATTCTGCAGAGCTCGTCGGCGAACACGGATCGGCCGTGGTGCAGGATATGCACTCGCGTGCAGATCGTCTGCACTTCGGGGAGGGTGTGGGTGGAGAGGATCAGCG
Organism: Chromatiales bacterium; assembly: GCA_024639625.1. Lineage (GTDB taxonomy): Bacteria > Pseudomonadota > Gammaproteobacteria > Chromatiales > Chromatiaceae > JAHEIA01. The sequence goes on along the minus strand of JAHEIA010000063.1, from coordinate 2,575 downwards.
CACGGTCCGCGGCGAGCTGCTGGATCAAGGTGCGAATCTCGCGGATCTGGATTGGGTCCAGTCCGCTGGTGGGTTCATCGAGTATGACCAGGGATGGGCCGTGGACGATCGCCTGAGCGATGCCGGCCCTTTGCTGGTAGCCTTTCGAAAGGGTACCGAGCAAGCGGCGCCCGACCGTTACCAGGCCGCAGCGTTCCTTCACCGAATCCACCGCGGCGGCGACTCGCTGCCGCGTGACACCGCGCAGGCGGGCGCAGAACCGCAGATACTCGTCGAGCGTAAGTTCCGGGTACACGGGGGGGTGCTCAGGGAGATAGCCCAGGCGCGCCTTGGCCCGTCGTGGGTCGCGCAACAAATCGATGCCGTCGATGCGGATACAGCCCGCGCTGGGCGCCAGGTTTCCCGTGAGCATCTGCAACGTGGTGCTCTTGCCGGCCCCGTTGAGGCCGAGTAGGCCCAGCACCTCGCCGGGACACAGGCGGAGACTGAGATCGCGGACCGCACAGCGGGGGCCGAAAAAGCGGACCAGGTCTTGCGCTTCGAGCAGGGGTTCCACCGGCGCAGATTACAGGGGACAGGTGGACTCCAGCAAGCGGTAGGCCCCTGTACAGCCATCGACCGCTGGCGGAAAATGCTTGGGCGGGCCGCCTGCGGCGGCAAGTCACCCATGGATCGGCCTGCGGGCCCGGAAAGTGAGCACGTGCGACTGATCGGAATCGATACGGGGGGTACATTTACCGACTTCGTCTGTCTAGATGGCGGGGGCGTGCTGGTGCACAAGGTCTTGTCGACCCCGGCGGCCCCGGAACAGGCTATCTTGCGGGGGCTGCGCGACCTGGGGCTGGACCCCCGCGGGCTGCGTGTGGTGCATGGCTCGACCGTGGCAACCAACGCCGTGTTGGAGGGCAAGGGGGTGCGCACCGCCTATATCGCCAACCGGGGGCTGGGGGACCTGCTGAGCATTGGACGGCAAAACCGTCGCCAGCTCTACGACCTGATGCCCGCGTCCCCGGAGCCCCCAGTGCCGCCGGAACTTTGTCTTGAGACGGGGGGGAGGATCGGTGCCGACGGCGCGCTGCTCGAGCCCCTGGAAGAACAGGACCTGGAGCGGCTGCGCGAACAGTTGATCCGTCTGGCGCCTCGGGCTGTCGCCATCAACCTGCTGTACTCCTACGCCGACGATCGTTTCGAGCGGGCTGTCGAGGAGGTGATTCCGCAGGGCGTGTTCGTATCCCGTTCGTCCGCCGTTCTGCCGGAGATTCGCGAGTACGAGCGCGGTATGGCGACCTGGCTGAACTCCTGGGTGGGTCCCCTGGTCGAGGGCTACCTGCAGCGCCTGGGAGGCGAGCTGCCGGGGGCTCAGATTGCTGTGATGCAGAGTTCGGGGGAGACCATCCTAGCGCGGCAGGCCGCGGGGAACGCCGTGCGGTTGCTGCTCTCCGGCCCGGCGGGCGGACTTGTGGGCGCGCGCTTCGTAGGCGAACTGGCGGGCCGCCCAAGGTTGCTTACCTTCGATATGGGCGGCACCTCGACCGACGTAGCACTCGTGGACGGCGCACCGCAGCTCACCAGCGAGGGGCGCATAGGCCCCTATCCGGTCGCGGTGCCCATGGTGGACATGCACACCATAGGCGCTGGAGGTGGCTCGATTGCGCGCATCGACACCGGCGGGGCGCTGCAAGTAGGCCCCGAATCTTCCGGCGCCGACCCCGGCCCGGCCTGTTACGCCCGCGGGGGCGACCAAGCCACCGTCACCGATGCCAACCTGGTGCTCGGCCGCCTGCAGGCCCAGGCGTTTCTCGGCGGCGCCATGGAGCTGGACCCAGAGGCGGCAGCCCGCGCGCTTAGGCCGCTGGCCTCGGCCCTCGGTTGCTCGGTGGAGAGCGCCGCGCTCGGTATCGTGCGCGTCGCCAACGAACACATGGCCCAGGCGCTGCGGGTGATTTCGGTACGGCGGGGTATCGACCCCCGGGGATTCACTCTGATGTCTTTCGGCGGCGCCGGTGGATTGCATGTCTGTGCCCTCGCCCGTGCCCTGGGGATGTCGCGGGCGATGGTGCCGGTGCATGCCGGTGTGCTGTCCGCTCTTGGCATGCTCGCGACCCGGCCGGGGCGGCAGCTGTCGCGCACCTGGCTGGGAGAGCTGCAGCGAATTTCGCCGACAGCGATCGAACGCCAATTCAGCGAGCTAGCAGAGCAGGGAAAGGCGTCGTTGCTGGAGGAAGGGCTGCAGGTGGAGCAGCTTAGCGCGAAGTATTCGGTCGACCTTCGCTACGTCGGGCAGTCTTATACCCTGAACCTACCCTGGCGGGACGCTGCCCGTGCGAGCGACGAATTCGCTGCGCTGCACGAGGCGAGATACGGTCATCGCATGGAGGTTGCCGTGGAACTGGTGAACCTGCGGGTGGTCATAACAGGACCAGCCGCCCAGGTGCGGTTGCTGCAACCTGAAACTCGCGAAGCGTCCCAACCGGTTTGTGATGCCTCGCTCTTTGGCCTGAAGCAACGGGTACCGGTGTACGATAGGGCCACACTGGCCCAGGGGCAGGGCTTCGATGGGCCCGCGCTGGTAACC
>JAHEIA010000467.1 GCA_024639625.1 Chromatiales bacterium | reverse complement strand
GCAGGATCCTCTCCACTGACCACTGGGATCGCCTCATCCGCGACTTTTTCGTGCGGCACCGCTGCCAGACACCGCATTTTCCAGAGATTGCCCAGGAGTTCATCGACTACCTGCAACACGAAAGGGGAGCCGCCGAGCAGGACCCTCCGTTTCTGCTCGAACTCGCCCATTACGAGTGGGTGGAACTCGGCGTAATGATCAGCCAGGAGGAAGACCTACCCCCATCGGTAGATCCGAACGGCGATCCTTTCGAAGCTACGCCAGTCGTTTCTCCGCTTGCCTGGAATCTCAGCTACGAGTACCCAGTGCACCGAATCGGTCCAGATTTCCAGCCGGACGAGCCCGAGCCGGTGCACCTGGTCGTCTATCGCGAACGGGACGGAACGGTGAGCTTTCTGGAGATCAATCCAGTGACCCAACGCCTGTTGCAACTGCTGAAAGAATACCCCGATTGCACCGGTCTAGAGATACTGAAGCAGATTGCGCAAGAACTGGACCATCCGCAACCCGAGGTGGTGCTGGAAACGGGACGTGAGCTGCTCCGGGACCTGCGCCAGCGCAACATCATTCTCGGTTGTCGAGTTTGAGGCCGATCACATCCGGAGCCCCAGCCAACACCCCGCGCTTTTCGCAAGCTGGCTGCCGAGCCATCACTCGGAAGACAAGAACTCAAGGGGCATGGATATGGTTTCGTTGCTGAACAAACTTCAGGATGTACTGGACGGCTTTCGCGCTGTCGATTTTCTGGCGCCGCTCGCGCTCCGGCTTTACCTGGCGCCGGTGTTCTGGATGGCAGGCAGCAACAAGCTGAGCCATTTCGACGATACGGTCGCCTGGTTCGGCAATCCGGATTGGGGCCTGGGTCTACCGGCACCTGGATTGATGGCGGCACTCGCTGCCGGCACCGAGGTTCTGGGGGCGATCGCCCTGTTCCTGGGATTCGGTGTGCGCTGGTTCTCGCTCCCCTTGATGATCACCATGGTGGTCGCAGCCGTTACGGTCCACTGGCAGAATGGTTGGCTCGCCATCGCGGAATCCAGCGGCATCTTCGCCACCGAACGCACGATCGGTGCGACGGAGCGCCTGGAACACGCGAAGAGCATCCTGCAGGAGAACGACAACTGGGAGTGGCTGACACAGAACGGTGATTTCGCGGTGCTCAACAACGGAATCGAATTCGCTGCCACCTATTTCATTATGCTGTTGGTGCTGTTTTTCGTCGGTGCCGGAAAGTATTTCAGCATCGACTTCTGGCTCGCCCGCAGATTTCGCGACCGCCAAGCCTGAAGCAGCAGCGCCGCGCGCGACAACGGCGCTCCGTATCGCCGATTCGGGCGCATCTGGCTCCGGAACCGGCTTTCAGCCGCGGCCCCTCCCTGAGGCAGCGGAGTCGCAGGGAACAACATGGAACTCCCGACGACCCTTCTGCTGATCGCCGCCATGCTGGGGTTGTCACTGCTGCTGAGACCGATGCCCGGATGGGTTTCCCGTTCGCGATAGCCCTGGTTGTTTCCGGCTTCGCCGGCGCAGAATTGATGGTCACTTTGGGTCTGGCCACGAGGCTACGAGCCTGGCACTTTCACGATCTGATCTTCTACCTGTTCCTCCCGGTGATGGTGTTCGAGTCGGCGCTCAAGGTCGATGCGAGCAGCTTGCTGCGCGACCAGACAACGATCTACTGGGGTGGCATACGCGGGGCCGTGACTCTGGCTCTGGCACTACCCCGCGAACTGGTGTATTGGTGGAGCATTCAGTCGATTGCCTTCGGCCTCGTACCGTTCAATCTCCTGGTGCAATGGCGGCCGCGACTCCTCGCAGGATCCAGGATAGAATTCGGGATTGCTTCCTTTAGCGGCAGACCCACGACACAAAGATGACCACCAGGTATTACGACACCGTTGTAATCGGCAGCGGCCCGGGGGGTGAAGGTGCAGCGATGAAGCTCGCCAAATCCGGCGGACGGGTAGCGATAGCCGAGGCCTTCCCGATGATCGGCGGCGGTTGCACGCACTGGGGTACGATTCCGAGCAAGAGCTTGCGTCACGCCATACAGATGCTCGCCGACTATCGGGACAATCCTCTGTTCCAGGAGACCTTGCACCGGGACGAGATCGAATTCCCGCAACTGATGGCCGCCACCGACGCTGTGATCCAAGAACTAGTCGCCACGCGTTACCGCTACTATCGGCGCAACCGAGTTGACATTTTACAGGGTCGAGCGCGCTTCCTAGACGCAAATCGCATCGAGGTCGAACGCAGCGGCGTCGCTGGCGAGACCGTTCGCGCAGACCATTTCGTGATCGCCACAGGGTCACGCCCTTACCACCCCGCGGACATCGACTTCAGCCACCCGCGGGTATTGGACAGCGACGCTGTACTCGGCCTGCAGCATACCCCCGGCTCGCTCACCATCTACGGGGCGGGCGTCATCGGTTGCGAGTACGCGTCGATCTTCAGCAATCTCGACGTCAAGGTGAACCTGGTCAACACGCGGGATCGCTTGCTCTCCTTCCTCGACGACGAGATCACCGACGCCCTGAGCTACCATCTGCGCAACTACGGCACTGTGATCCGCCACAACGAGGAATACGAGCGCGTGGAGGCCCTGGATGACGGGGTGGTGCTGCACTGCAAGTCGGGAAAGAAGTTCAAGACCGATTATCTGCTCTGGGCTAACGGCCGCACCGGCAATACGGACAGGATGGGGCTGCGGGAGATCGGTCTGGGTATAAACCACCGGGGGCAGATCGAGGTCGACGAACGCTATGCCACGACCCTCGCCCACATCTATGCCGTGGGAGACGTCGTCGGCCATCCCGGACTTGCCAGCGCCAGTTATGACCAGGGCCGATTCGTCGGCGCCCAGATCGCGGAAGGCAAATGCGATTGGCAGCTGATCAAGGAGTTTCCAACCGGGATCTACACCATGCCTGAGATTAGTTCGTTGGGTGCGACGGAAAGAGAGCTGACGGCGAGCCGGGTCCCTTACGAGGTGGGACGGGCCATGTTCAAGAACATCGCCCGCGCTCAGATTACCGGCCATACTGTGGGAATGCTGAAATTGTTATTTCACCGCGAATCC
>JAHEIA010000466.1 GCA_024639625.1 Chromatiales bacterium | reverse complement strand
TCTGGAATCTGATACAGCACCGGCGTCTCTCTTCGGTGGTCGATTCTGCGCTATTGTAACGGACAAGCAGCTTTCGCCAGATGACATTCCGCAGCCACCGAACGAACCGGTGGCCATGGCGTCGGAGTCGACGACATCTTGGTGGATCGGCGGCTGCCCACACAGGCGTTTCCCGAACTGCTGGTGCGGGAGTCCTGGTCGCGGTGCGAAGACGCGGACCTGATGCAAGGCCTTCTTTCCTGGCAGTCCCCCTTGCTCTGGCGAAGACAATGATGCGCAAAACCCTTTCCCCGGAGACGACGGTTGACAGCGAGGTGCTGTCGCCGTTCTGCATCGAGATCTGAGCGGACAGCGGTCTAACGCAGCAGCAAGACTGTTCCACTACCGACAAGCAATACCCCGATCAGGGCGAAAAGTCGCCGCTGGCTCAGATTCAGATGCACGTGGTGACCCCCGTAAAGCCCGACGACCATGAGCGGAATGCCGAGCAGAAGCGCCTCCAGCATCCCTTTCTGCACCAGCAGGCCCGCCGCTCCAAGCACCGCCAGGCGGATTCCCCCTTCGATAAGAAACAGACCGGACAGGGTGCCGCGTAATCGGCTCTTATCCCGGATACGGTGCGAAAGATAGATCACGAAGGGTGGCCCGCCGGTGGCAAAGAGCGCGCCGATCGCCCCACCGGCCAAGCCCGCGGGTAACGACCACCATGCGGACACCCTCGTGCTACCCTGAAGGTTGAGAACGCTGCGCACGCCGAACACGACGACAAGCAACCCCAGCACACGCGACAGCCAAGCAGGGGGCAGTTCGGCGAGCAGCGCCACGCCCACGGCGATACCGCCGCCGGCCGCCGGGAGTAGCAGGCTCACCTCCTTCCACTCGACCTCATTCGCTCGCCATCCGAACCCGGTAAGCAGGAGGGCGGCGACCACGTCCAAGGTGGCGATCCAGGGGACCACGAAGCGCAGCGGCAGAAACAGTACCAGCAGGGGGACCGCTAGCAGAGCAGAGCCGAACCCGGTGACGCCGCGGATCAGATAAGCCGCCAACAGGATCACCGCGGCGATAAGCAACTGGGAAAGCTCCACGACGAGCTACGATAGGTCGCTGCTCACGATGCAATCCAGACGCAAGCGAAGCTCTCCGCCGTGTTCATCCTCTGCCACCAGGACCTCTTCTCCCTGGTGCGCGAACAGGTCGCTCAGCACCACCGTTCCCGCGCGCACGACACCCGACTCGTCGAGCCACCTCAAACGCACCGGCTTCTGACGCAGTATCGCAAGTTCGTATTGGCTGTGCAGCGAACATGGAATCGGAGTATAGGGCTTCCTAGCTACCACTGATCTTCAGCCTGTCTTAACGTTTGGCCAGTCGCTAGTGGCATGACTATTAACGAGCATCCGGGGTGGGGTTTGCAGGAGCGTCTGCGGCAGGGATGCCGCAGTCGAGCTACAGGGACCTATTCACCGGGTATCCTGCAACCCCATACCGGATGCGCGAGCCGCGGACGAGCTAGGGCCTGGCCGAGGTTCTGGGTTATCGGATAAGGCCTAGTCATTTTCCCGGCGCAGCTCGAGCCGCTCCAGGCTCCCGTCGCAAGCGACCACGAGCAGAAAGACGATCGGCTGGCAGCAGATCTCGCAATCCTGCACGAACTCGTGGCTACCCGCCGAGCAATCCAGCACCACCTCGAAGGTCTCTCCACAGTAGGGGCAGGAGACCAGTCTGTCCAGAAGCATCACCCTCTCCACGGCAGGTCAAGGCGGCGACACCGGCCTCACGCGAGGGTAAGTGGTCGGCCAGCCTCTCCCGACGGAAGAACTCGACCCAACACAGGCTAACCGATCGGCCCTCGAGCAACAAAACCGCCATCCGCCAAAAGGACGCGTCAGACCTCCCCAGAAAGTCAGGCCTCTCCGCTGCGCTCGGCTGCAACCTGAGACCTGCCTCGTTCATCCACCTTCGCGCTCCGGTTGGGATCTTCCCCGACGCCCCGTCGTTGCGGTACGACAGGCTTTGTTCAATAGCGGGAGCAGCACTCGACCAGCGCCCCCACCTCCCTTTCATCCGCCGCAAAGGGACAGCGCACCTGGCGCCGATCCTCGAAATAACCGCCGCTAACCGTTGCCGCCTGTTTCGAGGTCGCCAGCCAAGCCGGCGTTGCCGCCCCCTGCTCCGGCGACTGATGACCGCCGAAACCTAGATTGTTGCTCAGGGTGGAGTTCACGTCGCCGGGATGACATGCATTGACAGAGATGTTCGTTCCCTGCCAGCGCTGCGCAAAGGCCGCACTCAGCATCCGATCGGCCTGCTTCGACTGACGATACGCTCGATCATTGTCATAGCCGCGGCGGCGAAACTCCAGGTCCGACAGGTCGAGCCCCCCCGCCCAGTAACTCGCTACGTTGACCACCCGGGCCGGCGCCGAGGACAGCAAGTGCTTGGAGAACGCCCCCATCATCCAATAGTATCCCAGTACATTGGTGGCGAACTGCCTCTCGATCCCCTCGGGCGTTTCTTCGCGGCGACGCGGGGTCACCGCGGCGTTGTTGACCAACACGTGCAGGGCGCTACGCCAAGTTTTCGCCAATTCGCGAATCGAGGCGTGTCGGGAAAGATCCGCAAGCGCGTGCGTGACTTCGCGGTTCCCGCTGCGCGCCCGCACCTCTTGTGCGGCGGCAACCGCCCTCTTCTCGTCCCGGCATAACAGCACCACGCGATAACCTGGGTCGGACGCGATCGCTAGCGCAATCGCCTTGCCGATCGCCCCATTCGCTCCCGTTACCATAGCCGTACGCCTGTCTGCTGCTGCCATGAAGGCTACCCTCGCATCCACCCACGCAGCCGCTCCGCCGAGGCCGAATCGTCCTCGGCGATGGCTCGCGGAGACCACACTAGCAGAATGCGGCAAGCGTGCACATCCCCGTCATCTGGTGGCGGGGGATTCCCTCCGGGACCCCCACACGACAACATTGTTTCACAAACGGGACAGGCATCTCCCTTTACGAAATCCCTGGGGGAACTACTCTTCTTAGCAACCGCGACGGAAACGCCATTCGGATCGCGGCGGGGCCGACAACAGGGCTT
>JAHEIA010000062.1:5964-10034 GCA_024639625.1 Chromatiales bacterium | reverse complement strand
CTCGGCATCGTGGCTCGCCAGCTCTCCCAACGTGGCCAGGTCGAGCAGGTGCTGCACAGCCCCCATCCGTACTTCGATGCTGCTGTCTTCCCTGGCGGCACTCAATATCGCTTCCATCGGCACACCGGGATCGTCGATAGCCCGGCGCCGGACCTTCGGGTCCGGGTGTTCCCATTTGGGTTTGAAGATAGCGCGAAAGATCATGGCGGACGCAGAGTGTCTCCTGATGCGGGGCTCGAAACGGATGCTTGGAGCCAGTGATCTTGAGTTGCCAGCGCCTTCAGGTCAAGGGGCTTGCTCGGCTGCCCCCGGGACTCCGCACCAGCCAGAAAACGATCGGGCGCCAGGGGGCGGCCAGGGCGGAATTTATCGCGCTGCGTGTCGCCGCGAACGCCACTAAGAAACATCCATGGTGCGCAGACAACCGCTCGGCACTTGATTTGCTGTCGAATCGAGCCACGCCTGCCGATCGTTGCAGCTGCCGCTCGCGGGGACAGGGCGTGGACGGCGCCGCAGCAGCGACTGCATGTCGGACCTGGTTCGCTGAATGGCTCACATCGCTCGGCGGCCTTTCGCCGAGCCCGAAGATCCGCCAGAATTTGGGAAGATCGCGTACCGATGGTGCGCGGATCGAGTGGGAATGCAGCATTCCGAACGGGGGATATCTCGCCATGGGACACCGAGACCAAGGCCATGCGCAGCGCATCACGGAACTCGTGGATGCGGCGAGACGTCAGCACAAGACAACGCCGGCGCATTGGGGGCAGAATGAGTATTTGCGCCTGAGCGACGGCTACCGACGGCTCGCGCGGGGTACCGCGGTATTCGGCTCTTCGATCGTAGCCGGGTATCCGGGTATCGGTCGGATCCTCGCCTTGCGGCAGGGACTGCAGGAACATTTCCGCGAACGCTTCTGGGTCGAGGAAAAGGTGAACGGATACAATGTGCGTATCTTCCGCCTGCAGCAGCAACTGGTTGCCTTGACGCGTGGGGGTTTCTATTGCCCGTTTACCACCGACCGGATCCCCGACCTGCTGGATGTGTCGCTGTTCGAACGGCACCCCGATCTGATCGTGTGCGCAGAGGTGGCGGGACCCGGGCAGCCCTATCTCGAGAGCGCGCCCTCGTTCGTGGCCGAGGATGTGCAACTGTTCGTCTTCGATCTGATGCGTTTCAATCGCCTCGGCTTCCTGCCCCAGGGCGAATGCTACGATATCGTGGAGCGTTTCGCGCTGAGTGCGGTCCGCCGCTACGGGGCGTTCACGACAGACGACAGCCAGCAGATCCAACAGATCCTGCTGCAACTGAATGACGAGCAGCGAGAGGGCCTGGTGTTCAAGGAGGACTCCGAGCGCAACCGCAGGGCCAAATACGTTACCAGCAACTCCAGTATCGCCGACATCCGGGTGACTGCAGCAGGTATCGTGGATTTGCCGCCGGAATTCTTCACCAACCGTATCCTGCGTCTGGTGTTGTTCCTGCAAGAACAGGGGCTGCGGCATTCAGCGGAGCTCAGCCAACGTCTGGGCGATGCATTTCTCGATGGCCTGGCAGAGGCGATCGAGCAATACTCGGAACAGAAAAAGGTGGCGCACCGCTACCATTGCCGGTTCCGCGAGCAGCACAATGCCCTGGCGATGATCCAGCATATGGATAGCGTTGGCAGCCGGCAGGTGCAACTCACCTGGCAGGATCTGCGCTTCGAGGATGGCTACTGGGTGCTGGAGTTCGACAAGCTGTATTCGGGAATGACTGGTCTGCTGGCAAATCTGTTGAGCGGCGGCATGGTCTACGACTGAGCGGCCAGGCTCTCCAGCGCGTGGCGCAGGTGCCGGCTGGAAAGAATCTTCACCCCCACCTTGTCAGCCCACTTGCGCAGCCCCTCGTCCGCGGAGACCAGAACCCCGTCCAACTCGTAGGCAAGCAGCAGGACGTCCACGTCCTCACGGCTGTCGATGATCCCGCGGCGCAAGGCCTCTCGATACCGCTCGCGCAACCTGGTGATAACCCGGCCCAGGTCCCCGGCCTCGCCGCCGTCGCGCCCCATCTTGGCATGCTCCTCTGCGATGCGCAGGCCGCGGTCGATGCGCAAACGTACTTCCTCGATGAACTCGTATAGGATCTCGGCGGGTACCTGCATCTGGTACTTTCTGGGAGACCGGATGCGCACCAGGAGCTCGAAGTCGGCAGCCACCCCGTCGAGGTCCTTCATGGTGCGCAGCTCGTCGTACACCGACAGCGGCATGAAGAACTCCGCGGATGTGCGTTTCGCGAGGACCAGAAAGCTTCGGATGGCGGCCAGGCTATCGGCGCCAAACTGGCGATAGACATCCGGGTTGGTAAATACGCTGGTATCGAGGACTATGGATTGCACGGGCCGGTACCGATAGCAAGGAAACTTCGGGTATAGAGAAGCGGCCGCTGCGTGTCAACCGTAGCGCGACAGCAACCGGATACCTGCGGTCGGATTGCGGCTTGCAGCGGGGTCTCCGCTTGGCGTGGATTCTCTGGCGGAGCGCAGCCGTTGGCTACCGGGAAATTGGCGCGGGGGTGCCGGGCGCCACCCTTGCCCGGCGCGGCGTTGGGTCTGCAATAAGCCACCGCGCAAGCAGCGATTAAGCTGGATTTCCGGGTTTGTTAGGACAGACAGGGGGTTGTCTCGAGTCGGGGGCCGATCCATCGCGGGCAAGAGCGCGGAAAGCGTCGCGAACTGGGTCTCGAGCGCCGCCGCTGCGCTCTTTTGCAACAAGTTCTGGATCTGGGTGGCAAAAATGAGAACTGGTTAACAAAATCACTCTTGACATGCGGCCAGTAAATATGTGGTCTGCGCGGGAGAGTATTATTACTCTATTGGGGAACCGCGGCAGGAAAGGCTCGGATCGTTTTCCGAGGCCTTGCCACCGGCGGGGGATGATAGCTTGGATGTCGCTTTTCGCTGAGCCGCAACGGCTCGACGAACTTGAAGTAAACAGAACGAAATAGAACAGGAGACAGTATCATGACTACTGCCCGCGCAATCTCTCTTCACTCCGGTCGCTCCTCGCAGGTCGATTCCTGGCTCGATGCCAAACACAACACGCTCTGGTATTACATGAGCCCCAAGCCACGGGCTTGTTTTTCGCAGGCCTTGTTGGCGGATCTGCGTGAGTTCCAGCTGAGCACCGCGGACATGCTCAAACAAGAACCCCACAAGGTGCAATACATCGTCGCCTGCTCCAACGTCCCAGGGGTGTTCAATCTGGGGGGGGATCTCGAGCTCTTTGCGCGCTGCATCCGTGAGCGGGACGTGGAATCGCTGCGCGAGTACGCCGTTTCCTGCATCGATGTGCTGTATCGCAACCACCGTAACCTCGATCGGGATGTCACATCGATCTCGCTGGTTCAGGGTGACGCCCTGGGTGGTGGATTCGAGGCGGCGATCTCCAGCCAAGTGGTGATCGCGGAACGCGGCAGCCGGATGGGCTTCCCGGAGGTTCTGTTCAACCTGTTTCCCGGCATGGGGGCCTACAATCTGCTGGCGCGCAAGCTCGACGGTGCGCGAGCGGAGCGCATGATCCTCAGCGGCCAGATCTACCAGGCGGAGGAATTGTTCGACATGGGTCTGGTGGACGTCCTGGCAGATCCCGGAGAGGGAGAGCGCGCCGTCTACGAGTATATTCGCAAAGAGGATCGCGCACGCAACGGTTTCCGCGGCCTGCGCCGTTCCATCGACGCGCTCAACCGCATCACCTGGGAGCAGCTACTGCAGGTGGTCGACATCTGGGTGGAGACCGCGATGAGTCTGACGCAGCGAGACCTCAAGATGATGCAGCGGCTGGTGGCGCGTCAGTACCGGAAGGAGGAGCGGGCGGCTTGACGATGCGGGTTGCCGCAAGGCGCTGGGCCTAGGTCTCCATCCCTTTGGATTCGCTGGTGCGCACCGGCGCAAATGTTTGGAGGGCAGTGATCGTCTTCTCGAAGCTATCGGCTAATCGTTGAACCATCGAGGTGCCCTTGTGGCCCCCAATCTCGAAGGGCTTCAATTGACGTGCGTCGTCGCAGACGCTGAGCAGTAGCCGGGCGCCGAATTC
>JAHEIA010000062.1:0-5954 GCA_024639625.1 Chromatiales bacterium | reverse complement strand
AAAGGATTCTACGTCCGTCGCGCTTAAGGGCGTCGCGCATCTTGGCAAAAAACTCCCGATCGTCGGCCAGCGAATAGAGGTGGCGCAATTGCTCCTCGTCGAGCAACGGAGGCGCGCCGTCGGGTTCCTGGCGCGCTGGGTTTGCCTCCCGCAGATCCTTGGAGGCGACGGACCTGCGAGGCTCTGCCGGGCAGAGGGTGGAGATCGTATCCAACAACTTGCGTGACGAGATCGGCTTGGTCAGGACCGCGGCGGCGCCGGCCTGCTTGCAGGCAGCGAAGGTCTCGGGCGTGGCGTCCGCGGTGAGGATGATGACCGGGGCCGCGGTGCCTTCGGCGAGATATTGGTAGGCCTGGAGAACCTCGATACCGTTTCTTCCGGGCATGTTCAGATCCAGGATCAGCAGGTCGAGCTGGTCGCGCAGCTCGAGTTCCATGATGGCATCCAGCGCGGATTCCCCATCCGCTACCGGGTGGCAGTGGTGATGGGCGTTGTCCAACATGCGCTCCACTACCCTGCGGTTGATCTCGTTGTCTTCGGCGACCAGGATCTCCAGCGCGGTCTCCGGCTCCCTGAAGCGGTGGTATTCTTCGATCAGGGTGACCACGTTCTCCGGCATTTCGTGTCCAGCGTGGGCCGCATGGATGGCGTTGAACAGCAGGCGCTTGTCCAAAGGCGGATGGACCACGGAAGAATAGCCCGCGAGGGCGGCCCGCTGTTTGGTGTCGAACTGGCTTTCCGACGCTAGCAGGATCAACGACGGCCGGGATAGCGCCGGGTTGCTGTGTAGGTTCTCGCCGAGCGCAAAGGCATCCGTCAATTGATCGTCCACCAGGAGCAGGCTGTAGCCGGCCGCTCGGCCGTTGCTCTGGGCGAGCACTGCGTATAGCTGGTTGGCGGATTCGAGGTGATCGAAGCGGATGTTCCACAGAGCCAGCAGAGGCCGAAGCTGGTTCACGAGTTTCGGCCGGGCAAAGATCAAGACCTCGGTTTCGGCGCCGCTCAACGGCGAGCCGGCGTCCTTGGTGGGCGCAATCCGGAGCGGCAGCTCGAACCAGAAGCAGGTCCCTTGGTTCGGCTCGCTGGCGAGTCCGATCTTGCCGCCCATCAGCTCGACCAGGCGGCGTGAGATGGTGGTCCCCAATCCGGTGCCGCCGAAGCGTTTGGCGACGTCTCCGCGCCCCTGGTGGAATCGCTCGAAGATCTGCTCGTGGTGGGCGCGATCGATGCCGATCCCAGTGTCTTCGATCTCGAAGCGGAAGCGCGCCTGAGTGGCTTTCGCTCCCGGCGCGGCGGAGACCCGGATGTCGACATGCCCCTGGTGGGTAAACTTGATGGCGTTGCCGATGAGGTTGATCAGGATCTGGCGGATGTGCAGCACGTCTCCGCGTAGCGTGAACGGCGCACCGGGATCGATATGGGTATACAAGGAAAGGCCTTTTTCCCGCGCCCGGTGCTCGAACATGCGTGCAGTGTCCGTTACCAGGCGGTGCAGATCGAATTCGTTATCCTCGACACTGATGCGCCCCGCTTCGATCTTCGACAGATCAAGCACGTTCTCGATCAGCCCAGAGAGGATCTGGCCGGAGGTGTGGATGGTGGCGGCAAGTTCCTGCTGTTCTTTGTCCAGACGGGTCTGCACCAACAGATCGGCCATTCCGATGACGCCGTTGAGCGGGGTCCGCAACTCGTGGCTCATGCTGGCGAGAAACTGGCTCTTCGCTTGGTTGGCTTCTTCCGCCTGCAGGACAGCGTTGTTTAGTTTCTTGAGCAGGACGCCCATGTAGATCGGCACCACCAGTAGCAGCACCACGATGCTCGCCACGAAGTTCGGGTGCTGCGGCCAAAAGTCGCTGAAAAAGGCGCAGAGCAAGAAACCCAGGACGCTCAGCAGCGAGCTTGCGATCACGTAGTTGGTGCCGAAACGGAATCCGTTGCCGACGATGACCCACAGATAAACCGCGACCAGGAACGCGCCGTGTTCCCCTCCCAGATACAGCGCCGCGGAAGTTGCCCCGGTGTCGATCATGATGCCGAAGAGCCGTCGCAGGGGAAGGCGCTTCGGGTGCAGATGAATCCAGAGGAAGAGGCCGCTTGCGAGCGCGAGGAAGCCCAGCCCGAGCGCATGGATGCTAGTCAGCAGGCCAGAATCGGTGATCGACTGAGCGACGTGGGGCAGGAAAAAGTATCCCGTTGCCACGGCCCCCAGGGCGAGCCGGATTATCGCTTGCTCATGTTCTAACGCAATCTCCCGGTCGCGGGTCTTCCGAGCATCGTTGGGGACGCAAATCCGTTTAGTCCAACCCATGAGCGTGCCTGCCTTGCAACGGGTTACCGGAACTCCGCCGTGTCGCTACCTGCGCTGTGCGACGGAACTCAGTCATGTAGCTCGGTCCGGATCTCGTTGATCTCAGAGATGCGCTCGAGAAACGCACTCAGGCACCGCTCGTCGAAACGGCTGCCGGAGCGCCCGCGCAGGTATTCCACCGCCCGTTCGTGGGCCCAGGCCTCCTTGTAGGGGCGGCTGGTAGTGAGGGCGTCGTATACGTCGGCGATCGCGACAATGCGCGCCGAGAGCGGGATATTCTGCTTCTGCAGTCCCTGGGGATAGCCGGTGCCATCGAACCTTTCGTGGTGGTGGAGCGCGATCTCCGCTCCCATCTGGATGTACGGTGAATCACTCGAGGCAAGGATCTCGTAGCCGATCTCCGAATGCATGCGCATGATGCGCGTCTCTTCCGCCGTCAGCCTACCGGGTTTCAACAGGATGTGGTCCGGGATGCCGATCTTCCCGATATCATGAAGGGGCGCGGCCTGCTCGATGAGGTCGCATTCCGCTCTTGGCAGGTTGATACCGTCCGCGATCAACCGCGAATAGCGGGCCATGCGCAGCACGTGGTTGCCCGTTCCGGCGTCGCGATACTCCCCCGCACGGGAGAGAAACAACAAAGTCTCCTTCTCGCGGTCCTGGATCTTCCGTGTCGCCAAGGCCACTTGATTCTCCAGCCAGGTGGCCCGGCTGCGAATAATCTTTTGCTGCTGCCTGGCTTGCAGGAGATTGCGGCAGCGGGCGAAGCACTCGTATTGGTCTACCGGGCGGGAGATAAAATCCGAGGCTCCCGCGTCCAGCGCCTGATAGCGCACGCTGCGGTCGTCGACGATGGTGACCACGACCAGGGGAACCTCGGCGCAGTCCGGAAGCCCGCGCACCTGGCGAATCAGCTCCAGGCCATCCATCTCGGGCATCTTGTAGTCGGTCACGATCAGGTCGGGGGTGCATTTCCCGATGTGTTCGAGAGCCTCGAGCGCGTTGCCGAATGCGTGAATCTGCAGCCGGGGATCGATCTTGCGGATGATCCGCTCCAGCACCATGCGCCCGGTTGCCTGGTCATCGACGATGACTACCTGTTTCGCCACAAGGTCGTCGCGCCCCGGATAGGTCTTGCCGCGGAGCCGGCCAGCGTCTCTTCGTGCGTGAGAACGTAAGGAAGCGGTTTGTAACATTATGCTCGCAAGCTTGTGCTGGTGTCGCAGTTACCCGGCGGCGTTTCTCCGTTCCCGGAGCAAGTTCGTTTCCCTAGCGCGGGGCCCGGTTCTCTGATGGAGCGTGGTCGGGACGACGCGGAAACGACCCTCCTTCCTCCCCATAAATTGTTATATACCAATTGTATACGATAAATTTAGCGCAAAATCTCCCTCTTTTGACAATTCTTTACCAAAGTGGGGCTTTCCCGGTGGTCTGACGGATGCAGCGTCGGGCGCCCTACGCGGTCCTGTTTGACGGCGCAGCGCCGCGTCAGTCGAGTGCACATAGGGTGAAGCCGTTCCTTTCTGCGCAGCGGTACGAAAGCCGATAATAGCGGCGGGTTGCCGCCTCTTCTTGCGCCCGAAACGGCGGATCCGAGCGCCCGCTGGCGGCAGGCAGCCCGGAATTCCCCGCGGCTCGGTCGGCAGGGGGGCACCAGGAGGTTGTGCAATGGGGGATCTGCAGCGGGTGATGTATGTCGATGACGATCCGGATCTTCTCGAGCTAGTTGAACTGTCTTTGAGCAGGTTAGGTGATCTCGAAGTGGAGACCTGTGACTCGGGTCAGGCGGCCGTTGCTGCGACGCCGCGTTTTCGACCCCAATTGGTGTTGCTCGATCTGAACATGCCTGAATTGGACGGACCGTCTACAGCGCAGTGCATCCGCGCGGTGGACGGTTTCGCGAGCGTCCCGGTGGTCTTCATCACCGCGGAGCTCAGCGCCTCGGAAAGGGCGCTCCTGCTTCGATCGGGCGCGGCAGGGATCTTGCGTAAACCGCTGGACCCGAGGGCACTCGCCGGCCAACTGCGCAAGATTTGGCAAACCGGGCGCTTTGGATGACACGTGGGCGCTGGCTGCCGTACAAGGGTTACTGCGCGGAGGCGGGTTCGCCCGTGGGTTGCCGCCGGGGCAGGTAGAGTACAAAACGGGAGCCTTTACCGAGTTCGCTGCTGACCTCGACGCTACCGTGATGCCGTTCGGCCACGGTCTTCACCAACACCAGGCCCAGCCCCGCCCCCTTCGCCTTCCGATGCCGCGGATCGTCCAGGCGCTGGAAACGGTTGAAGATCGATGCCAGGTGCTCTTCCGCGATGCCGTATCCCGTGTCCGCCACCTCGCAGCTCAGCGCGTCTGCGGAACATTCGAGTCCGAGGGTCACGCGGGCTCGCTCAGGGCTGTATTTGATCGCGTTCGTGAGCAGGTTGACCAGGGCTCTCTCCAACAGGTCGGGGTCACCCTCGAGCCAGGGATCTTCGCACTCCAAGCAGCTTTGAACCTGGATCCCCTTCGCCTCCGCCTGAACCGCAATCTGTTCCAACGCCAGTTCCGCTACCGAGCGTAGATTCAGGTTCTCGCAACGGATCTTCTGCTCGCTGTCGACGCGAGCAAGACGCAGAAAATCGTCGGCGAGATCCAATGCCCTGCGCACGTGGTTGTCGATGCGGTCGAGCAGCGAACCATCGCGCAGCTTTTCCGGCTGCAGCGCGGCGAGCTGGGTGATGCTGATGATCGATACCAGAGGTGAGCGGAGATCATGGGAAAGAAAATTCAGCATCTCGGCGCGCCTGCGCTCGCTGTCCTTGAGCGGAGTGATGTCTACGATATTTAGGATCAAGCCCTTGATGCCTTCCTCGTGCTCGCCGAAGAAGGGTGTCATGTCCAACAGAAGGTCGCGCCCCTGGCGCGTGCGGCCCGCGAGTTGCATGGTCGCGTGGTCGAACAAGACCGATGCCGCCGCCGCGTTCCACGAGGACTCTGCGTTGAGTTCCAACCCCGCGAGCACGCCATCCAGGGCCTGGCCAGCAAGCTCTCGCTCGGGCGTTTCCAGAAGGTACAGTGAGGCGAAGCGATTGGCCATCACAATCTGGCCCAGGTCGTCGGCAACCACCACACCATCCGCCATCTGTGCAAAGCTGTCGCTAATGAACCGGCGCAGCGCCCGCAAGCGGTGGGTCGCCTCCTGTACCTGCTGGATGCGCGCCTGCACGATCTCGACCGGGGTGCGGGGTGTCGCTAGCGGCGGCTTGGTGAGGCGGCCCGCCAGGTTTTGCAGGAGCGCGGCCTGGCTCGCGGAGGGCGGAGTTGGCGCATCCCAGCGGATGCCGAGCCAGAGTTCTCCTGATCGCTGCCTGATCCGTTGCCAAAGATGGTTCTCCTGCTGCATCCATCCCTTGGTTGCAGGTTGCCCCTGAGGAGGCGGTGCAAGGGGTTTGCCCCAGGCGTATCGGGTAGCGCCGGAAGGCTCACACAACACGCAGCCCGAGATCGGCAGGACCTTGCTGAGGAATCCCATGGCGTTGGGTAGGGAAAGCGGTACGGTCTCCGGAAGCCCGGCTGGTTCACCGTGCAGGCGCAGCAGTTCCTGATTCAGGTAACCGACCGTCCGCGCGAGGCGGCTCCAGCTCCACACGACATAGGCCAACAGACA
>JAHEIA010000465.1:2503-3110 GCA_024639625.1 Chromatiales bacterium | reverse complement strand
AACTCGTAAAGTCGGATTTTCTTCTGAAGCATCACCCGGCTGATTCCTAGCGCCTTAGCCGCCCGTACCGCATTGCCGTCGTGTTCGGCCAGAACCTTCGCAAGGTATTCCTTTTCAAAGATCGGGAAACAAGGGGACGTAGCGCGCGATTCGCGCGAATTCCGCCCCTCGATGCGACTCGCGCCTTTCGCCCTCTACGTCCGCTATGACCATCTTCGTCAAGCAGTCTGTGCCGCACCTCGTTTCCGTCAGTTTAGTCATGGTGTCCGTATTGGTTTTGGCGGGTTCTTCGTAACGACAGGCTAGTCTGCTATCCGTGCGCGTCCTCATGGGAACGGTCACCAAATTATGATTCGCCCGTGAATGATCGAGCGCTGCAAAACTCTAAAACGTTGCGCACCGCGTGGGTGCAGCGAACCAGGACGTAGCACGCAGGCACTCGAAGTGGGGGCTCGGTGTCGTTATGAAGGCCACCCCTCGTCAATGGCGCCGCGGCGGACTCCGAGCCGGTGGACGCGACCCGGGAGGGGGGAAGCGTAGCGGCCCATCCGGAGCCGGGCGAAGCGGCGGGGTGGGGAGCAGCGGTAACACGATGGGTCCGCTACGC
>JAHEIA010000465.1:0-2493 GCA_024639625.1 Chromatiales bacterium | reverse complement strand
CGATCACTTCGGTGTCGAGCACTTCGAGCCAACGCGCTCGCAGTCGCAATGCCAGACGGCGCGCCACCGCTACGATTGCCCGCTTCTTGCCGATCTTCGGGGCCAGCCTCTCGAACACGGCCCGCAACCTCGCGTCTCGGCCCGACCGCACACTGGCCCACGCACACTGGATCAACCACGCCCGAATGAACCGTGGGCCGCATTTGATCACATGGCCCCGTCGTTCCGTTTCGCCCGTCGAGTACTCGCTGGGCGTCAGCCCCAAATAGCGCGGGAACGAACCCGCCGTACGAAAACGTCGGATATCTCCGAGTTCCAGAACAAGACGAATCGCCGTAAACTTGCCGACGCCCCCTTGTGCCTCGAGCGCTTGTACCACTACCCCATACGGCGCCTCGCCGCTCAACTTCAGTAATGCGCTTTGTAACCGCTTTGCACCGGCCACCGCCACTTCGCGTGCGTTCAACAGCTCCTGGGCGCACCGTCCTACCACCTCGGGAAGTTGCTGCTGCTCGTACCAACGAAGATACGCCGTCCACCCGGCCGACGGCGCTGGACCGATGCGCCCCTGCTCCTGCATCAAGCTGCGAATCCGTATCTGCGCTCGACTCTTGTCCTTCACCGCCTGCGCGTACGTGCGCGACAACTGTCGGTGCTCGTGTTGCGCCCGCGCCGGAACCCGCACCCCCTTCAGCCGTCCCTGCTCGCGGTCCCGGGCCATCTTCGCCGCATCCAGGCGATCCGTCTTGACCCGACACCCCGGTGCCTGCTCGATCGTACTCGGAGCGATCACCAGGACATCGACTCCATTCTCCTGACACCACCAGGCAATCTCGTACCCGAAACCGCAGGCCTCGTAGACCACGTGCACCTCGGATTGCGAGTACTCGCCGACCAGCGACTGCAGGTGTTTCAACTCCCCGGGCGTGGTCAGTTTTCGCTGCGATTGTCCGCCCCATCGCACGTTGTAAACCCACTTCGAGCGGGCAACGTCGATGCCGATGTACACTGCTTCCCCCGGCACCGGGAGCCGGCCGTCCCGCGGACCAACTTGACCAGCGCGTTCCTCCAGGACTAGCTTCTTCATGGGAGCCTTCCTTTCCGCTGCAGCCTCTACTGCAGTCATTCGTGGTCGAATGTCGGAAAGGTACGGCTCCTTCTTTTCTCCAGCAACCGGCGCTGCTCACCGGGTACATGGTAACTCCAACTTCTGCAACGTCCGGTGTACCCAGATCACGGAAAAACGCGACTCGCCCGATCCGCCGCTTATGTTTCCCTATAGCCGCATGGACGCTCCATAGCCGGCCTCGAGATACGACCGCGCAGGTTGAAGCGTCATTCGCCGGCGAGAGTCCACTCGGTACGATCGCTGCCGAGAGTCCGGTCCGCGACCATCTGGCACCAGCGCCTATGTTCGGCGGGCCCAGGTGGCTCCTGCATCCAGCCCTCTCGCGCGAGCGCGCGCGTAAAGAACCAAGCGTACCAGCAATGAGCGTACGTCGTCGGATGGACTACATCCCAAAATAGAGAACGCGCTTCGTTCGGACAGACCAGCGACGAATCTTCGCTGCCGAGATACGAGCCCGAGTAGCAAGCGCGATGCAAAGTCCGGCGGTCGGCGTCATCCTCGAGGACCATCTGTTGCGGTTGGAGCTGGAATCCCAGAGAGAGGTTGCTAGCTCGGTCGACACCTCGGCTGTCGGCCGCCATGTGATCCAAAAGCCGGTCGGCGCTCAGCAGAAGAATTTGGGCGGGGGAGAGGTCTGCTTCGAGCCGCTCGACCATTTCTGCTAGCTGCGCGTTGTGATACGCGGCGAGTCTACCGAGACGGCGCACCAACTCTAGGCGGCGATGGTTTTCGTCCCCTACCTTGCCCGGCTGGAGGTAGGTGTCGTTCTGCAACGCAATCGGGGTTTTACCAAGGTCGGGGAGCCCAATGAGCACGAAACGAAGCGCGCCGGCGTCGCGAAGCAGGCGAACGTCGCGCTCGAGCGCTGTAATGGCGTCGTCGCACACGGCTCGATATCCATCGCGTCCGTCGGGTGAGTTCAAGAATGTCGTGATGACCCCGGAGAGCGGCTCCTTCGAAATGTAGTCGTTGGCCCCGGCCCAGATTACGAAGCTCGTTTCCTCGGCTCGGCGAATCCGCCCGTCCGGCAGCACCCGCTCCAAGAAGTCCTCGACCTGGTGACCAATACTTCCGGTTACGAAGAACTGGCCGCTCGTCTTGATCCGCTGCAGGAGAGTTTCGGCGGGGATGTGGTCGTGATGGGTAATGGCGGCGCCACCGCGAGCGTGGTTCTGCACGGCCACATCGGTCATCGCTTCGATATAGTCGATCCAGATCGGGCCGTTGCTGAAGCGGCCCATCCAATAAGGAGGATCGGGCATGACGTGTAACCGGCGCTTCAGCATTCCTGTATCGGACAGGCTGTCCCCGAAGACGACCATTCGCGGGAAGGGAGCCGATGTGTCCTCATTTTGCGGCAGAAT
>JAHEIA010000464.1 GCA_024639625.1 Chromatiales bacterium | reverse complement strand
AACGGTAGGATCTCGTCGACCTGCACTCGCTGGGGCGTATACCCCACCACGAGCGACGGGGCGCGCCACACTCGGCCCGCAGTCGGTTGCAGCAGACCGAGCACCAAACGCACCAAGGTGGTTTTCCCAGACCCGTTGGGGCCAATCAGGGTAACGATTTCTCCGGAGTGCAGATCTAGGGCGATATCGCGTAGTACCTGCCGCTCGCCGAACCACTTGTCGAGCCGGGAGACGGAAACCAAGAGCCTGGGGCTCGGCAACGACATGAGATGGGAATCCTCGGTGGCAGCCGCCTGTCCTCGCTGCTGCATGCATGGCCGGCTGTGGACCAGCGAAAAAGCTGCTAGATTATAGCATCTGCCCCGGCCCGACAGCTGCTTCATTTAGCCTGCGACATGCTCAAGCCCCTCCTCGCCGTCTGCAGCATCCTATTTGCTCCGGCAGCGATTTCAGCTGAAGGGTCACCGCATGTGCTGGTCAGCATTCAGCCCATCCATTCCCTGGTCGCGGGTATCATGCAGGGAGTAGCAACGCCGCAACGCTTGTTGGCTGGCAACCAGTCGCCGCATCATTTTAGCCTGCGTCCGTCGCAAGCCCAGGATCTCGCGCATGCGCAACTGGTGATCTGGGTCGGACCGGAAATGGAGTCCGCCCTCGCACGACCGTTGGGCCAACGCGAACTACCGACGCTTACCCTGCTCGACACGCCGCTCCCGGCGCTACTGCCGTCCAGCCGGCTGGACGCGCCGGAGGGGGCGCACCCGCATGTCGGGGAAGAACCCGGGGAGCGCGATGGCCACATCTGGCTGGATCCGCGCAATGCGGTGCAGATCACCCATACCATCGCCGAAAAGCTCGCCCGGCTAGACCCGGAGCACGCGGCGCTGTATCACGAAAACGCGACGCACCTTGCGGAACATCTGGTTGCGCTGGATGCCGAGCTGGAGGCCATACTTGCTCCGATGCACGAGCGGTCGTTCGTGGTGTTTCACGACTCCCTGCGCTATCTGCAACGCAGATATGGACTGAGAAACACCATAGCAGTAGCTGTAGACCCAGAGCGGCCACCGGGGGCCCGCCGGGTGCGCGAGGTGCGCAACTGGATCCGCAGCGAGCGTCCTGCATGCATCTTTGGTGAACCGCAGTTTCCGCCGCGGCTTATCGAGGTTCTAACCGAGGGGACAGAGACGAATACAAGTGTGCTCGATCCGCTCGGCAGCCAGCTTGCACCGGGATCCGGCGCCTATTTTCAGCTCATGCGTGAGCTCGCCCGCGGGATTGCCGAATGTCTCGCCGGCTCGCCCGCGGGACAAAAGGAGATACGGCCATGAGCACTCCCCCTGCGCCGGACGCCCTGCTGCTGATCGCACCGGGCTGCCGCTACTGTCCTTCGGTCCTGCGCTCCCTGAGCGAATTGCTGAAGAATGGAACTCTCGGCCGGTTGGAGGTGGTGAACGTAGAGGTGCACCCGGATGTGGCCAGGACCTTTGGCACGCGTTCCGTACCCTGGACCCGGATCGGACCTTTCGAACTGGAGGGGCAACAGAGCGCTGCCGGGCTCGAACAATGGATCCGGCACGCGGCCGCAGGGACCGGTTTCCGTGCCTACTACAGCCAACTCCTGCAGGAGCAGCGACTGGAGAAGGCACTGAAAACCATCCGTGAACGGCCGAGCACCCTTAGCGACATCGTCGAGCTCGTTGACGATCCGGATACCCCTATGACGGTGCGGCTCGGCATCGGAGCCCTGTTCGAGGAGCTCCAGGGCAGTCCGCTGTTAGAGTCCATCCTTCCTGCCCTGGGAGCCCTCACCGGCTCAGAAAATCCGAGCACCCGGGCCGACGCTTGTCACTACCTGGGGCTAAGCGAGCGCCCCGATGCGCTGCCCTTCATCGACGCGTTGCTCAACGACGACAACTCCGAGGTACGCGAGATCGCCTTAGAGAGCAAGGCACTGATTCGCGAAAACCGGGAGTCGCCGGAAGCCGAGACCTAGCGACTGTTCGGCAACCCGCAGCCAAGCGGACGGGAGATGAGCCGAACGGTTCCATCATTGGTACACTAGGCCGCGAGACTACACTGGCCAACTATGGAGCCGCTTTATGCCCACGCTTCCGGACCCCCAGCAACAGATCATCACGATGCACGCCGCGTTTATCCGGCGCGTGGTAGAACTCGGTCAAAACCCCGCCGAGAGAAAACAACTCGAGAGCGTACTGGAAACCGCAAAGGCCAATGGTTGGGGAGCGCTGGTAGGAGCGGTCCGCGCGATCCTGCAGGGACAACGCGACATTTCTGTGCTTAGCGGTCTCGACGAGGAGGATAGCGTGATCGCCGAGGCAATCCTGCGCGGCATGCAAAACCCGGCGAGCTTACCCGATCCTAGCGCCAGGCCCGACCCCTCCCTCGCCGCCCCCGGGCTCGCCGGAATGATCCAGAACGCGGCCAGGGGCGACGTAAAGGCGCTAAGCATCCTGTCCGAGATGGCGGAACAGATGAGCAAAGCCGGTGGCCCCATGGCACGCCTGGCGGCAGTTGTCCGTCCGCTGCTCAACGGGGAGCGGGACCTGGAAAAGCTCTGCCAGGGCTTGGACACGCGCACTGAACAACTAGTCGTCGATATCCTCGCCGAGCTCAGAAAGGCGGATCTGCACTAGGGCGTTCTAGAAAACCCACCCAGGGTTGAAGACTAAGGAATCGACCAATCCCATGGCGAACCCTACCCTGCTAGCGGGCGCGATCAGTGGTTTCTTGGCGGTGGCGCTCGGTGCCTTTGCTGCGCATGGGCTGCAATCTTGGTTACCGGCGGCTTCGCTGAAGATCTTCCAGACCGGGGCGCACTATCAACTCGCCCACGCGCTGCTGCTGGTGGCCATCGGAGTACTGCGGGAGAAGGCTGCGCAGTCGCCCTGGCTGCGCCTCGCCGGCTGGTCTCTGGGTCTCGGAATAGTGCTGTTTTCCGGCAGCTTGTACCTATTGGCTCTGACTCAGATTCGCGGCTTTGCGGCGCTTACACCCGTCGGCGGAGTTCTGTTCTTAACCGGCTGGTGCGCCCTTGGAATCGCCGCTGTGCGCGGCGGAAAAGCCAGTACTCCAGGAAAAGGTGGAAAATAA
>JAHEIA010000463.1 GCA_024639625.1 Chromatiales bacterium | reverse complement strand
CCGGCCGCCGCTCCCGCCCCCGGGCATCCACCCAAAGACACGTCCCAGAATCCGAATGACAAACACCGACTTCGTCGTCCAAGGCGCCGGCCTCGGCTACCGCCGCGTCCACTCGGAACTGCTGGCAAGCGCAATACCCGAGACGATCGGCTTTATGGAAGTGGCTCCGGAGAACTGGATCGGGGTCGGCGGCGCGCTGCAGAAACGATTCCGCGCCGCCACGGAAAAGGTGCCCTTCGTCGCTCACGGACTGTCCCTGTCGATCGGCAGCCCGGCACCGCTGGACCAAAACCTGGTGATCGACATCAAGCGGTTTCTGCGCGACTACGACATCCGCTGCTACACCGAACATTTGAGCTACTGTTCGGACGACGGTCACCTCTACGACCTGCTGCCGATCCCGTTCACCGAAGAGGCGGTTCACTACGTCGCCGAACGAATCCGCCGGGTACAGGACATCCTTGGCCAGCGCATCGGCATGGAGAACGCCTCCTACTACGCAGCGCCGGCGCAAGAGATGAGCGAGATCGACTTCATCAACGCCGTCATCGACGAGGCCGATTGCGGCCTGCACCTGGACGTCAACAACATCTACGTCAACAGCATCAACCACGGCTATGACGCCGAACAGTTTCTCAAGGCCCTGCCGGGTGAACGGGTGATGTACGCTCACGTCGCCGGTCACTACGACGAGGCCGAGGATCTCAAGGTCGACACCCACGGCGCGGACGTGATCGATCCGGTCTGGGCGCTGCTGGACCTTGCCTATCAGACCTTCGGCGTAATGCCGACGCTGCTCGAGCGCGACTTCAACATTCCGCCTCTGCCGACGCTGCTCGGCGAGGTGGAGCAGATCGCCGCCGTCCAGACCCGTTGGAGCAGGTCCGGTGACCGCACCGCTGTCTGAACGCCCCGGCTTCCAGCAGACCCAGTTCGAGCTGGCGGCCCACATCCGCGACCCCGAGCGGGACGCGCCGCCGGCCGGCATCGAAGATCGACGCCTGCAGATCTACCGCGAGTTGTTCTTCAACAACGTCTCCGGGTTGCTGTCCGAGGCCTTCCCGGTGCTGCGATCACTGCAATCGCGGCAGGTTTGGGAGCGCCGCATCCGCCGCTTCTATGCCGACTACCGCTGCCAGACGCCCTACTTCCTTGAGATCAGTGAGGAGTTCATGCGCTGGCTGGGCGAACAGAGGGCGGCGCATCCGGACGACCCGCCGTTCATCCACGAACTGGCGCACTACGAGTGGGTCGAGCTGGCGTTGAACGTCTCCGACCAGCCGATTCAGCCCGAGGGCCTGGACCTCAACGGCGATGTGTATCTCGGCCGGCCGCGTGTCTCGCCTCTGGCCTGGCACCTCGCCTATCGCTACCCGGTGCATCGGATCAGCCCGGAGAACCAACCGCGGCAGCCAGGCGAACAGCCCACCTATCTTGTGGTCTATCGTGATCGCGGCGATCAGATCCATTTCCTGGAGATCAACGCGGTCACCTACCGGCTGATCGAGTTGCTGCAAGAAGACCCGGTCGACACCGGTCGAGATGCAGTGAACCGGATCGTCGCGGAATTACAGCACCCGCAGCCGGAGCTGATTCGGGCGCACGGCCGGGCCCTGCTGAACGATCTCAGGGAGCGCAACATCATCGTCGGTACGCGCACCTAGCCGTCTGGCGGCCTCAGCCGTTGGTAGCGAAAATCCGTGGGAGCGAATCCAATGCGTTTATCGGGAGAGGAGAATAGCCGGGCCTCTTTGATGAGATGGATCAAGTGCAGTTGATCGCTCTCCACGGATTTGCAGCCAGACAGCGCTGAGTCCGACAGACTAGTGGGCTGCTTGGTAAGTTCGGTTACTCTCAGAGCCCCGCTACCTGGCCAAGACAAGGCGCACTTCGCAGGGAATGGCAGGCCCTTTTCAAGAAGTGCAACGCCGTATTGGCCAGGTAGCGGGGCTCCCTTCGGGCCGGTCCACAAGCGCTATCGCCTGTGTTTCGCTCGTTTGACACGCAACGGCTGGTCCGGCGCTCGCGAGCCTTGCCGATGACGCTTGTGGATCGGCTGAGTGTTGCCGAACTTACCAAGCAGCCCACTAGCGACGCGATCGAGACAGGCTCCCCAAGCATGGCCGGGTGACCAGAACGGAATACCAAGAGGACGATATGATCGGCATCCTGAACCGCTTCCAAGACCTGCTCGACGTCTTCCGCGGGCTGGATTTTCTCGCCCAGTTGGCGCTGCGGCTCTACCTGGCGCCGGTATTCTGGATCGCCGGGATGGAAAAGCTGAACGGTTTCGACAATATCGTCGCCTGGTTCGGCAATCCGGAGTGGGGGCTCGGCCTGCCCGCGCCCTGGCTGATGGCCGTGCTCGCCACCGCGACCGAGGTGCTTGGCGCGGTGTTCCTGCTGATCGGCTTCGCGGTTCGCTGGATCAGTCTCCCGCTGATGGCGACCATGGTGGTCGCGGCAGTAACCGTACATTGGGAACATGGCTGGCAGGCGATCGCCAGCGCCAAGGCGCCATTCGCTTCAGAGTACCTTGGCGCTCTGCAGCTCGAGGATGCCGCCAGCGCCGCGCAACGCCTGAATGCGGCCAAGTCGCTCCTTCAGGAGCATGGCAACTACGGCTGGCTCACCGGCGAGGGCAGCTTCGTTGTCCTGAACAACGGCATCGAGTGGGCGGCGACCTACTTCGTCATGCTGCTGGCACTGTTCTTCCTCGGCGCAGGCAGGTTCTTCAGCCTCGATCACTGGTTGGCGAAGGCGTTTCGGTCGCGTTAGCCCGCGCAGCGGGAACGATCTTCCTCGAAAGCCCCGGAATTTTCTCAATAACGACGTTCCTTGACCGATAAGGGTTCGAGGATCGTCACCGGGGGAGGCTGGCGCGCCGCGCGCCAAGCGGTCACATTGCATTTCAGACATTTCGCGACAGCACTCCTGTTGCTGCTCGGCGTTGCCTCGGCGAGCGCACAGTCACCACCGCTGCTGCTCGGCGTGCACCCCTATCTGGATCACAACGAGATACGTGATCGATTCTCGCCGCTGGCCGACTATCTCAGCCGGCGTCTGCACCGATCGGTGCGGGTGACGGTCGGCCAGTCGTACAGCGAACACAGCAAGG
>JAHEIA010000462.1 GCA_024639625.1 Chromatiales bacterium | reverse complement strand
GGTCGGTCACCTGACCTTGGGCTGTGGGGCGATCGTGCGTCAGGATCTGGTCAGGATCGGTGACTCCATCGAGAACGCCAGCTTTTTCGACAATCCCGTTCTCACCGCCGCGGCGGATGCCGCTGTAGCCTCCGGTAGGCCCTTGCATCTCTACGGCCTGGTATCCGACGGTGGCGTGCACAGCCACCTCGATCACGTCGTTGCGTTGTTGGAGCTGTGTCGGCGCAGAGGTGCGCGGCCCCTGTTGCATATGGTGACCGACGGTAGGGATACGCATCCCCAGTCCGCTCTCGGGTATCTGGAGCAGCTGCAGCCGAAACTGGAGCAAGCCGGGGGGAGTGTCGGCACGCTGATCGGTCGCTTTTACGCGATGGACCGGGATCGGCGATGGGAGCGCACGGAAGCCGCCTGGCGCGCCATGGTGCTGGGCAAGGGGCGGCATTGCAGTTCCGCGCGTAACGCGATCGAAACGGCTTATGCCGCGGGAGAAAGCGACGAATTTATCCGGCCCTGCCTGATGCCGACATGGGAACCGGTGGCGGAAGGGGATCCCATGATCTCCTTCAATTTCCGTAAAGATCGGCCGCGCCAGATGGTTGGGGCGCTCGGTAGCGACGAATTCGCGGGCTTCGATCGTGGCGGCGCGCCCCGCTTTCGGGTCTTTTGCATGATGCAGTACGACCGCAGTCTGGGAATGCCTTTTGCGTTCGAGCATGAAGCGCCGCAGACCACCCTGAGTCAGGTCATAAGCGCCGCCCGGTTGCGCCAGCTGCACTGCGCGGAGACCGAAAAATACGCCCACGTGACCTACTTCTTGGACGGGGGTCGGCAGGACCCCGCGGTTGGCGAGCGTCACCTGCTGATTCCCTCGCCCAGGGTGGCCACCTACGATCAGAAACCGGAGATGAGCGCACCACAGGTGGCGGATTCGGTAATCAACGCGCTGGATTCGGGCGAGTTCGCATTCATCGTGGTGAACTTCGCCAACGGGGACATGGTAGGACACACGGCTGTACCTCGGGCCGTGATACGGGCGGTGGAGGCCTTGGACCGGGAGGTGGGACGGGTTCTTGACAGGGCGGTAGACCGTGGATATGCGGTCGTCCTCACCGCGGATCATGGCAACTGCGAGGAGATGGTAGACCCGAGCACCGGTGCTCCCCATACCCAACACACCTGCTATCCGGTGCCCTGCCTGATCGTCGACGAGACCGCCTGGCTGCTGTCGTCCGCGGGCGGTCTCTCCAATATCGCCCCAACGGTTCTGCAATTGCTCGGCTTGCCTAAGCCCGAAGCGATGCCTGCATCGTCTCTGCTGCTGCGGCCTACCGGCGAGGGTGTCGGATTGCACCGCTTGGAGGGCGCTGCCTGAACCTGGTGGGCGGGGGGGAGTCAGCGAGGTTTGGCCCTCTCCTGGCTTCTGCTTGCTGACCGGCCGGTGCCACGCCAGGTACAGGCTCTCCTGGGTCGGGTTCATTGTCCGCTCGCCGCCTCTGCATGAGAACCGACCTGCAGATCGGCTCGCTCCTCGCCTGACCTCCTCGCTTCGCGGCAATCCTTGCCGACGATCCCTGCTCCAACGATCGCACTGTGGCGTTTGGTAACAGATTCGAGCTGCGCCACCCGAGAAATGCGAACTGGGTCTCATTTCCATGACCGACGCAAGCCAAACCAGAAACTTAGTCATCGCCGCCGGGGTCTAGGAGGCGAGAACCCAGGTATAGGCGAAGCACAGACGCCAGTTCCAAAGACGATGCAAGGAATCCCATCCGAGGAGAATGCCATGTTGATCGAACGACGCTACTGCAACCGGCAACCCGTGCACTTGGATGTCTCGATACGCTATCGTGACCAGTATCCGCTGCCGGCAACCGCGCGCAACCTTTCCCAGGAGGGCATGTTGTTGTCTTTGGGGCCCGCCGTCTTCCCCCGGGGTACCCTGCTCGACCTTGAGTTTTCGCACCGTGGTTGTAAGTGGCGATTTCCCGCCCTAGTGGTGCATCGCAGCTCTCGCGGTCTGGGCGTGATGTTCCCTGATTTTCAACCCGACCTGTATCGTAGTCTGACCGCCGCCGCAAACCCGTCTTCTTCGCCGGAAACGCCCCTTTCCCAGAAGCGCGACGAACCGATCCCGCAGCGGAGTATCAACTGAGCTAGCCCACCTCGCTGTGCCTCGGGATCCCGGACGAAGACGCCCTAGGATCCTTTTCCCGGCCCCCGGGATCAGCCCGCGCCGCAGCCCGAGCGCTGCGGCCGGGACCGCGCAATCGGCCCCAGCGCCCCCGCTCTGTCCCAGCGGCGGCGAACCTCGCCGTCGCTATGCGCATCCGCCTTCCATCCACTATTGCCCCCCCTATGCCCCCAGCCGGGTTGCTCCGCGATACGGACCTGTTCCGGCGTGCAGGCGATTCCCTGTGCCTATGGGCACGCTCGCCGGGGGTTGATACGGTTCGCAGCCCGGCGGTTCGCCGGCGCCTGGGATCGTCCCGGGCGCGCAGCTTTCCGGGGGAGCATGCTGTAACCGATCTTTTACATCCCGGAAACCAGGACTTTACGCATAGCAGATAGCATCCTCGGATCTAACGACTGCAACGAAGGAAGAACCCATGGTCGTAGAACGGCGTTACAGCGGGCGGTGTCCCGTGCATTTCGAGGCTGCGATTCGCTACCGGGACGGCAGACCATTTCAGGCGCAGGCGCGGGATCTGTCTCTCGAGGGTATGTTCCTCGAGATCGCGGCCCTCATTCTGCCCCGGGGGACCTTGGTCGATCTCGAGTTTTCCGCGTTGGGTAAGACCTGGCGCCTTTCCGTCCTGGTTGTACATTCCAGCCCTGGCGGCATCGGGGTCATGCTTCGCGAACCGCAAGCAGAACTTTATCGGGGGCTACTGGACATCCGGGATGGCATCGAACTCCAGGGCGTGGCGCGTGGCGCCGAAATAAGGCACGACACGGGGCGCTCTCCATAGTGGACACCACGGGCCGCTTTGCCCAGTGTAACCACTCTGTAACGAATTCCTGTTGGAATAACGACTTACAATCTGCGGCCCGAACGGACCTAGAGCGATCTGCGCGGTCGAGGTGAGGGCCCGTGGCGATACCCGATGCCCTCGGCACAAGGTG
>JAHEIA010000461.1 GCA_024639625.1 Chromatiales bacterium | reverse complement strand
GGGCTGCCAGGATCTCATGATCTCCCGCCTCGAAGCAGTCGGTTTCGCCGTGGAGCGGATGCGCTTCGGCGAGGTGGACAATTTCTGGGCGCGGCACGGAACCGCCGACCCGGTGTTCTGTTTCGCCGGTCATACCGACGTGGTCCCACCTGGCCCGGAGGGCAAATGGACCTCGCCGCCTTTTCGCCCGCAGATCCGCGACGGGATCCTGTACGGTCGCGGCACATCGGACATGAAGGGCAGCCTGGCGGCGATGGTGACCGCTACCGAGCGTTTCCTGGCACGCTGCCCGGGCCATCGAGGGTCGGTCGCCTATCTGATCACCAGCGACGAAGAGGGGCCTGCCGTCGACGGGACCGTCAAGGTGGTGGAGGCCCTGGAGTCCCGCGGGGAGAAGATCGCCTGGTGTCTAGTGGGGGAGCCCTCCTCCGAGCGGCGCATCGGTGACGTGATCAAGAACGGCCGTCGTGGCTCCCACGGAGCGCATCTGGTGGTGCACGGCGTACAGGGGCACGTCGCCTACCCCCATCTGGCAAAAAACCCGGTCCACCTGGCGGCTCCCGCCTTGGCCGAGCTGGCGGCCACAGAGTGGGACCAGGGCAACGAGTTCTTCCCGCCGACGACCTTCCAGATCTCCAATATTCATGCCGGTACCGGGGCCGGCAACGTGATCCCCGCAAGCCTCGAGGTCACCTGCAACTTCCGCTATTCCACCGAGACGAATCATCACCGCATCGAGCGCAGGGTGCAGGAGATCCTCGACCGGCACGGCCTGCAGTACAGCCTCGAGTGGACGCTGTCTGGCAAACCCTTTCTGACCCCCCACGGCGAACTGGTCGATGCCGCCACTGCGGCGATCGCGCACTGCTTGGGGGTCGACGCCCGGCTTTCCACCGCGGGCGGCACCTCGGATGGTCGCTTCATCGCGCCCACGGGGGCCCAGGTGCTCGAGCTGGGTCCGCTGAATGCCAGCATCCACCAGATCGACGAGAACATCCCGCTAGCGGATCTCGATGCCCTCTCCGCAACCTATGAAGAGATCCTCGAGCGGCTCCTCGGCAATCCCGATCGGTTGGATTGAGTTCCTGGACCCGCGTGCGCTCCCCGCAGCATCCGGTGCGGCCGCCCCACTGCGCCTCAGGTGCGGGCGTAACTCCGCCGCCGCTTCACCGTTCGCTCCGGTAGCACCACGTTCAGCTCGAGGATTTCCCGGTTGTGCTGCTTCTCCATGGTGACGGTTACCGCGTCCGGGTCGACGGCCACGTACTTGCGGATGACCGCCAGGATATCCTCCTGCAGCATCGGTAGATACGAAGGCTTGTTGCGCTCCGAGCGTTCGTGCGACACCAGGATCTGCAGGCGTTCTCTGGCAACAGCGGCGCTGGTCTGCCGGGGCGAGCGAAAAAAGTCCAACAATCCCATCACTTACCCCCGAAACAAGCGGCTGAGCAGACCCTTTTTCTGTTCCTCGAGAAAGCGATGCGGCAGGTCTTCGCCGAGATAACGCGCGACCACGTCGGCGTATGCCTGGCCGGCGTCGCTTTCCTCGTCCAGGATCACCGGCACGCCCCGGTTGGACGCATTCAGCACGGCCATGGACTCGGGAATCACGCCCAGGAGGTGCAGCGAAAGAATCTCCTGGACGTCGTCCACACTCAGCATCTCTCCCACCTTTACCCGTTGCGGCGAGTAGCGCGTGAGCAGCAGATACTCCTTGATCGGCTCCGCGTCCTGCTCTGCGCGGCGTGACTTGCTGGCGAGAATGCCGAGCATGCGATCGGAATCCCGCACCGAGGACACCTCCGGGTTGGTCACCACCACCGCGTCGTCGGCATAGTACATCGCCATGGTCGCGCCGCGCTCGATCCCGGCCGGGGAGTCACAAACGATGTAGTCGAAGGACTCGGCAAGCTCATCCAGGATCCTGCCCACCCCCTCCTTGGTGAGCGCTTCCTTGTCGCGCGTCTGGGAGGCCGGCAACACATACAGGTCCTGGCAACGTTTGTCCCGAATCAAGGCCTGATTCAGCTTGGCCTCACCATTGATCACGTTCACGAAATCGTAGACCACACGGCGCTCGCACCCCATCACCAGATCCAGGTTGCGCAGCCCGACGTCGAAATCGATCACAGCGGTGCGGTTGCCGCGCAGCGCCAAACCCATGGCAAACGCGGCGCCGGTCGTGGTCTTACCAACACCACCTTTGCCCGAAGTCACAACGATAATACGTGCCAAAACGAATTCCTCCCCGGTTGAGGTTACAACAACCGTCGTTACAGGGCCTCGATCACGAGGCGCCGCTCGTTGAGATAGATCTGCACCGGCTTGCCGGTGTCCTGGGGTCCCAGGTTCTCGTTTACCCGATAATGCCCTGCGACGGCGACCAGTTCGGCCTGCAGGTTCTGACAAAAGATCCGGCATCCCCGATTGCCCTTGACGCCCGCCAACGCACGCCCGCGCAGCGGGCCGTAGACATGGATATTGCCATCCGCCAGGATCTCCGCGCCCGCGCTCACCGCTGCGGTCACGATGAGGTCGCTCCCGCGTGCGTACAGGCGTTGGCCGGAACGCACCGGCCGACTGACCAGACGGCTCGCGGCGAATCCGCGCGCCTGTGGGCGAGCCGGGCCCCGTAGCGGCTTCTTGGCGCCGCCCGCGGCCGGACCCTTCGGTCCCGCGAGCACCGCGAGCTCCATGGCGCATGCCGCATCGTTCTGCGCGTCGCTGCCGCCGCGCACGCCCACGGGGACCATGCCGTAGCCGCGCAGCAGACCGACCAGCAAAGGGAAATCCACGCTCGACTCTGCATCATCGAGCTCCTGCAGGTCGATCACGACCGGGGTGTTGCGAAAAAAGTCCGGCGCTTGCACGACCTTGCTGGATAGCGTCTCCGCCACCTGCTCCAGGTCGCTTCCGAAAAGTTTCAACGTGGGCAGCGTAAAGCTGCTGGCCTTGAGCGCAAACACGGACTCGGGCACCCGGTCGGGGGTGGCGGACATAAGGCACTCCCTTACACCAGAACCGCCGAAAAGGCCGTACGGTGAGAGCAAAAGGTTGCAAGAAATCTAGGGCCTGTTAACACTATGCGGATATCCATCGACGGCGGCCATTTTTTCGCAGGACAAGGC
>JAHEIA010000061.1 GCA_024639625.1 Chromatiales bacterium | reverse complement strand
GTCTTCTTGGCTACCGGCTTCTTCGCGACCTTCTTGGCTGCTGCCTTCTTTGCCGTTTTCTTGGCTGCAGTTTTCTTCACAACCTTCTTCTTTGTCGCCTTCTTCGCGACCGCTTTTTTCTTACGTGTGGAACGCGTTGACCCTGCTGTCGACGCGCTCAACGCGTTTGTCTGCTTCTTGACTGCCGCCTTTTTCGTGGTGCTCTTCTTGACTGCCATCGACTACCCTCCCAGAACGGATCAACAGATCGTCGGACTAAGTATAAACAAGAAGCCTCGATTCGCCAGTAAAAAAGTAAATATATTCAACGATTTTTACAATATTCACTAGACGGCTTTGAATGAACCGCAGCGCAAGTATCGAGTGAACACGATTGCATACAATACATCGGCTGCGCAGTAATGCATCTCGACGCGCATATCGCTAACCGGGTATCACGGCGCAATTGCTATGTCTTGCGCAAACCGGTGCGATGATAAGGCGTGGCGAGTCAACCGTGGCCGCGCGGTTTTCGATACCTTGTAAGGGTAGATAACAAGGCTGTTACCTAGCATCTTTTAGAATCGACTTGGTAGATCTTTTGTTCCGTTACGATCAGGTCGAGTGGTATGTCCCAAGATTGTTTTGGTAGCGCCGCGAGCCTTTGGAACTCGTGGGCCATGCCGATCAATAGTGGAGGGTTCCAAGACAGGCGTTGCCGTTTATAGGCGAGCGTACGATCGTAGAAGCCGCCGCCCATCCCCAACCGGTTGCCTCGATGATCGAATGCAACCAGCGGCAGCAGAATCGCATCCAGTCCCCAAGGCGGGGTTTGGCTTCGCGCTCGCAGGTGCGGCTCTGCAATACCGAACCGATTTGTCAGAAGTCTGTCTCCGGGCCGGTATTCAACGAACCAAAGGAGTGCGCTTGCTTGCCGGCGAAGCACCGGAAGGAACACTTGCTTGCCAGCCTGCAAGGCAGACCGCATCAGCCTCTGCGGATCGATCTCTCCATCGTTGCTGAGATAAAAGGCGATCCGTGAGCTTCGCTGATAAGGCAGAAAAGATCGAAGTCGGCGCTCGACGATCCGCGCGCGCGTGGCTTGGTCGCCCGCTGACAAGCCGCGCCTTCTGACGCGCATCGCTTTGCGCAGCTGCTTCAGATCGTGCATTGAGGGGGTTGTTCGTGAGGCAAGACACCCCCCGCGAGTGCCGTCGCCGTTCTTCGTTCTTGAACCGAGGGTTCAAGTGGGAGCATATAGGGATGCCGAAGGCTTTCCGTGAGGTACGGACGTGCACACAGGCAGCGCCTTCACGCTCCCCGGGTATTGATTAGGCTCAAGAAAATACCCGAACCGCTAACCAACACCGCAGGGGATGTCTTACCGACAGGCTATACCTTCTCCGCTTAAACTTCCAGTTGATTTCCCGAGCGTAATGCGCCCTCGATCTTTTCCTGCAGTGCGCGGATGCGGTGACTGATGTTCTGCGCACTATCGTCCAGCGTGCGCTGGTGGTGAAGCAGTTCGTGGGCAAGGTTCAGGGCGGTCATCACTGCGATCCGATCGGTCCCGATGACTTTTCCGCCATCGCGGATCTCGCGCATTCGCTGATCCACCAAGCGTGCGGACGCCAGCAGCTCATCCTGCTCGTCCAGCGGGCAGGCGATGCGGTATTCCTTCTCCAGAATGCGGATTACGACGGGGTTTACTTCGCTGCTCACGAACCGAGTTCCATTGATTTCAGTCGGCTTATCATGGCCTCGACGCGGCTGCGAGCCAGTTCGGTCTTTTCGATCAAGGTCGCCCTCTCTGCTACCAAGTGCTGTTGCTGCGACCGCAGGGACCGATTTTCGTCGTGCAGACGCGCGCAGGTGCCGATCAGATCCTCTACACGCTTTTCCAGTTTTTCCAAATCGAGTTCGGCCATGGTATTCCGAGAATCTCCTTCCATCCGGCGAATATAGAGCGCGAACGAACAGGGGTCAACGGTTGCTTTGGCATGCTATGATCGGCGTCTCTTAATCCGCGGGCGAGGCTACCTTCGTTTGCCTTGGGGCGAAGACTTGGAACCCGATCTTTATCAACGTCTCGAACAGCAGCTCCGCCCTGTTGCGGACGGCATTCGTGTTTCGGAAACCCATGGGCTTCTGTGCGGTATGCTGTGTGGCCATGGTAGCGGGATCGAGCGGCGGTGGCTTGATGAAGTCAGCAGCGAACTCCCAGGGGTAGAGCGATGGCAAGCCGTCTTGCATGAGCTTTATCGGCAGACGGAAGCGGACCTCACACAGCCGGGCATGGGGTTTCAGGCGCTGTTGCCGAGCGACGACCGACCGCTTCGCGAACGTGCGCGAGCACTTGCCGAATGGTGCGAAGGGTTTCTCTACGGGTTCGGATTGTCGCATTCGGGTGAACGGGAATTAGCGCACCAGGTACAGGAGGCCCTACACGACTTGGCGCAGTTTACTCAGGTGGAGCAGCAGACGCTGCGCGGAACCGAGGAAGACGAGGCGGCCTATGTGCAGATTGCCGAGTTTGTTTGGGTCGCGGCCATGCTGATCTACCATGACGAGTCCTAGCTGTGATAGCAGCTGAATTCAGACGGCGGCGCAAGCAACTGCTGCGCATGATGGGCCCGAACAGCATCGCCATCATCCCGGCGGCCGCCGAGTGCGTGCGCAACCGAGATGTCCACTATCCGTTTCGGCAGGATAGTGATTTCTTCTATTTGACCGGCTTCCCCGAGCCGGAAGCCGTGGCGGTGCTGATTCCGGGTCGTAAGCATGGTGAGTATGTCCTTTTCTGCCGCGAGCGCGACGAGACAAGGGAGCTGTGGGACGGTTTGCGGGCCGGGCAATCCGGTGCGGTCGAGGAGTACGCTGCCGACGATTCGTTTCCGATCGGCGACCTGGACGACATCCTCCCCGGGTTGCTGGAAAACCAAACCCGGGTCTTTTACGCCATGGGGTGCAACTCCGAGCTGGATAAAAGGCTGGCTGACTGGGTAAATCGTCTGCGCGGTTCGTCGCGCGCGGGCGTGAGCGCACCCGTAGAGTTCTTAGCGCTTGATCACTTTCTGCATGATATGCGGTTGTACAAGAGCCGCTTCGAAATAAAGCACATGCGCACCGCTGCAAAGATCTCGGCGCAGGCGCATCGCAGACTGATGCAGGCCTGCCGTCCCGGGATGACGGAATACGGGCTCGAGGCCGAGTTCGTGCATGAATGCGCAATGCGTGGAGCGCGTTTTCAGGCGTATACACCCATTGTCGGCGGAGGCAATAACGCCTGTATCCTGCATTACACGGAAAACCAGGCGCAGTTGCAGGCGGGCGATATGGTTCTGATCGATGCCGGATGCGAGTACGCTTGCTATGCTTCCGATATCACGCGCACCTTTCCCGTAAGTGGAAAATTTTCTCTCGCCCAGCAAGCACTCTACGAGCTGGTGTTAGCCGCGCAGGAAGCCGCCATTCGCAAGGTCCAACCCGGAAATCATTGGAACGAACCGCACCAGGAAGCGGTGCGCGTCATAACGAAGGGCCTGATTCGTCTGGGGATCCTGAAAGGGACCGCGGCCAAGCTGATGCGTCAGGAAGCGTACAAGACCTACTACATGCATCGCACCGGGCATTGGCTGGGGATGGATGTGCACGATGTCGGAGACTACAAGGTCGATGGTGAATGGAGGCTCCTGGAGCCTGGTATGGTGATGACCGTGGAGCCGGGATTGTATATACCCCTTCGCAGCAAAGGGGTCGCCAGGCGTTGGTGGGGTATCGGTATTCGCATCGAAGACGACGTGCTGGTCACCAAGGAGGGCAATGAAGTCCTGTCTGCCGACGCCCCGAAGCAAGTGGCTGAGATCGAGGCGCTGATGGCAGGGGGCGGCGCATGAGCGCCGACTACGATCTGCTGATCAGTGGCGCCGGGATGGTTGGCGCCAGCCTCGCCCGGGCGATCCAGGGCTGCGGCCTGCGGGTCGCGGTGATCGAAGCTGTCGCGGTCGACGCGCAGCTGCAACCCAGTTACGACGACCGCGCCATCGCGCTCTCCTGGGGCAGCCGGGTCATCCTCCAAGGGTTGGACTTGTGGCAGCGGATCGCAACGGCCGCAGAGCCGATCCTCGACGTGCATGTTTCGGATCGCGGGCATTTCGGTTTTGCCCGCCTGAGCCGGCGGGCGGAGCAAGTCGAGGCATTGGGCTACGTGTTGACGGCGCGCGAGCTCGGTCAGGCCTTGACCGAAGGCCTGGATCGGCGGGTCGACCTGATGCTGTGTCCCGCTCGCCTGGTCTCGATTCGGCCGGGTCGCGACCGCGTCGAGGTCGCGGTCGCGGCGGGGGACGAACTCCGGACGCTGCGCACCCGCCTCTTGATCGCCGCTGATGGGGGACGTTCTTTGGTGCGGGAGTTGTTGCGGATCCCTGCTCGCGAACGAGACTACGGTCAGAGCGCGATCATTACCAACGTAACGCCGGAATGCCCGCACCGAGGCACCGCCTATGAGCGCTTTACGGAAAGCGGTCCGCTGGCCATGCTGCCGATGAGTAGGCAGCGCTGCGGTGTCGTGTGGACGCTGCCCACGGACGCGATGGACGAAATGCGGACGCTGGACGCCACGGCCTTCCTGACGCGCCTGCAGGATCGTTTCGGCTTTCGTCTCGGACGCCTGGGACGCCTGGGACGGCGCGATGCCTACCCGCTGAAACAAGTCCTGGCTCGCGAGACGGTTCGGCCGCGAGTGGTGCTGATCGGCAACGCCGCGCACACCCTGCATCCGGTAGCGGGCCAGGGTTTCAATCTCGGCTTGCGCGACGTCGCGGCGCTGGCCGAGGTGTTGGCAGATGCGGCTCGGCTCGGGGGTGATCCGGGCGCTGCCGAGGTGTTACACGCCTACGAGGCATGGCGCAGCCGCGATCAGTCGACCCTGGCCTGGGTTACCGATGGGCTGGTCCGGCTGTTTACCAATCCCGTTCCGCCGATCCGCTGGGCGCGCAACGCGGGCTTGATCGGCCTCGATCTCGCGCCGCCGTTCAAGCATCTGCTGGCGGGGGGCTTTATGGGGATCGGAGGACGCCTGCCACGTCTGGCTCGAGGGTTGCCCGTTGCCTGACGCGGCAGACGCCCTGGATCCTCAGGTCGCCATCGTCGGCAGCGGCATGGTTGGCGGGGCGCTCGCGTGTGCGCTCGCTTTGCAGGGGTTCCGAGTGACGGTGATCGAGGCGCAGGCGCCGCAGTCGCAGTGGCCTGCGGCAGAGGTTGACCTGCGGGTCTCGGCGCTCTCCAGGGCCTCGCAGCGGATCTTGGAGAACCTGGGGGTTTGGTCGCGCATGGAGGAGCTGCGTGTCAGTGCCTACCGTGAAATGCACGTCTGGGATGCCCAGGGGAGCGGCAGCATCCATTTCAGCGCAGCGGATTTGGGCGAACCCGACTTGGGGCACATCGTGGAGAACCGGGTAACCCAATTGGCGCTCTGGGAGCGCCTGCGCGGGCTCGAAAACGTGGAGATCATCTGCCCGGAAACACTGCAGGGGCTCGAACTCGGCCGCGCTCACCCCGTACTGAGTCTGCGCGGCGGGCGCAGGGTCGAGGCCGAGCTGGTGGTGGGTGCCGATGGCGGACGCTCGGCGGTGCGTGCGCTTGCCGGGATTCAGACTCGGGGTTGGCTGTACGATCAGCATGCCCTGGTGGCCAATGTCCGCCCGGCGCGCAGTCACGGCGAAACCGCATGGCAGCGTTTCATGCACCGAGGTCCGCTCGCCATGCTGCCGCTCAACGACGGCCGCTGTTCCATCGTCTGGTCGACCTCTCCACAGCATGCACAGGAGCTTCTCGCTCTCGATGACGAGCGGTTCTGCCGTGCGCTACGCGAGGCCTCCGAGGGCATCCTGGGAGAGATCGAGGGAACCGGTCCTCGGGCCACGTTTCCCCTGGCGCTGCGCCACGCGGAAAGCTATGTCCGTTCCGGCTTGGCCTTGGTGGGAGATGCCGCCCATTCCGTGCACCCCTTGGCGGGCCAGGGCGTAAACTTGGGGTTCCTGGACGCCGCGACCCTGGCGGATACCTTGCTTGCGGCACGCGCCGCGCGGCGCAAGCTCGGCGCTGTCGCTACCCTGCGCCGCTATGAGCGCTCGCGCAAGGGGGATAATCTCGCCATGCTCGCCCTGATGGATGGCTTTAAGCGGCTCTTCAGTAACGATCTTCTGGGTCTGCGTTTGCTGCGCAATCTGGGTCTCAATCTTGCGGACGCCAGCGGACCCGTGAAGCGGGAACTGATGCGTCGGGCGATGGGCTGCGCCGGAGAGCTGCCATCATTGGCTACACCGACGGCCGCCTGGGATTCGGCTGATGGGTGGGCGGAGCCGTCCGCGCCTGGTGGGGCAATCTAAAGTCAGGTTGGCAAACCAGGACTTGGCGACTATATTGTGAGCCTCAACCAAGGCCCTGCGGGAGAGGCCGGCACGAGCCGGCGCCGAAGGCGCAACCCGCCCGGAATCGCTCAGGCAAAAGGACCACAGGGAAATAGGGTTGACTCTGGAGAGCGGTCGCGCCGGTCACGCATCGTGCGCACCCACCGAAGGGGCAGGCACCGCAGGCGGTTGCAAACTCTCAGGTCCAGGACAGAGGGGCGACGTGAGCTCGGCTTGAGTTCGCGCGGCTGTCGGCGTTGTGGATCTGGCCTGGAGGAGACGACGTAATGGGATTGCAGACCCCGCTCTTCGAATCTCACCAGCGCATGGGCGCTCGCATCGTGCCTTTCGGTGGTTGGGATATGCCCCTGCACTATGGCTCGCAGGTCGAAGAGCACCACGCGGTGCGTCGCGACTCGGGGATGTTCGACGTGTCGCACATGATGGTGCTGGACGCTGCGGGTAACGAGACGCGTGAGTTCCTGCGCTACCTGCTGGCCAACGA
The DNA here is from genome assembly GCA_024639625.1 of Chromatiales bacterium. Lineage (GTDB taxonomy): Bacteria > Pseudomonadota > Gammaproteobacteria > Chromatiales > Chromatiaceae > JAHEIA01. Next base: position 3,237 of record JAHEIA010000061.1, on the reverse strand, counting down.
TGTGGATCGGTTAGACGCCCCCGGGCGGGCGCTGTACAGCTGCATGCTGAACGACGCTGCCGGGGTGCTCGACGATCTGATTGTCTACCGGCGTGCAGAGGGTGAGTACCGCTTGGTGGTCAACGCGGCCACTAGTGAGAAAGATCTGGCTTGGATGCGGGCTCGCGCCGCCGGCTTCGCGGTGGAGATTCGGCCGCGGCCTGAGCTGGGAATGATCGCGATTCAGGGGCCGGCCGCGCGTGCCAAGGTGCTGCCGCTGTTGCCTCCCGAGCTGGGCAACCGTGCGCGGGCCCTGAAGCCCTTCCATGCGGCCGAGGCGCAAGGCTGGTTTGCCGCACGCACCGGCTACACCGGTGAGGATGGCTTCGAAGTGATATTGCCAGGGGACCAAGCGGCGGAATTCTGGGATGCCTTGGCGCAGAGCGGGGTGCTGCCATGCGGTTTGGGCGCCCGTGACACGCTCCGCCTGGAAGCCGGAATGAATCTCTACGGCGCGGATATGGACGAAACAGTTTCGCCGTTGGAATCGGGGCTTGGCTGGACGATCGCCTGGCAGCCTGAGGATCGCGCATTCATCGGCCGGGAGAAGCTCGAGGAGCAGCGGCAAGCGGGGGGCCTGCGGCGCTTCGTCGGTCTGCTGCTGGAGGTCCCGGGGGTACTGCGCAGCCATCAGAAATTATTTTCCGGCGAGCGGTACGTCGGCGAGACCACCTCGGGTGGTTTCTCCCCCACGCTCGAACGTTCCATCGCCCTCGCGCGCGTCGCCCCGGGCAGCGGCGACAGGTTGCAAGTAGAGATTCGGGGCCGCAGGCTGCCCGTGCGCGTCGTAAAGCCACCCTTCGCCCGCCACGGCGAGCCCAGTATAGAGCTGTGAGCACAGGGTCGGTGATGCCCGTCGCCTTGCGGGAAGGCGCCTGACCCGAGTTGCCTGGAGAAAACACCATGAACAAAGTACCGGTAGAGTTGAGATACAACGAATCCCACGAGTGGGTGCGCGAGGAGGATGGCGTGGCGACCGTGGGCATCACGGACCACGCCCAGGAGCTGCTGGGCGACCTGGTGTTCGTCGAGCTGCCCGAACCCGGCGCCAATCTGGAGGCCGGCGCGGAGTGCGCGGTCGTGGAGTCCGTGAAGGCGGCATCGGATGTGTACGCCCCGCTCAAAGGTGAGGTGGTCGAGGTCAACAGTGAACTGGCCGATGCCCCTGAGAGCATCAACAGCGATCCCTACGGTCAGGGGTGGATGTTCAAGATCCGCCTGAGCGATCGTAGGGACCTGGAGAATCTGCTCGACGCCGAGGAATACGCCGACCTGCTGGCCTCCGAGGAAGACTGAACCGAGCCACGCCCCGATGCCTTTTATACCCCACACCGAGGCCGAGATGCGGCACATGCTGGAGACCATCGGCGTGTCCAGCATCGAGGACCTGTTCGACGAAATCCCGCAGGCGTTGCGTTGCGGCGCTCCGCAGAAGGTGCCGGCCGGGATGTCCGAGATGGATGTCGCACGGCTGATGACGGAGCGCGCGCGGCAGGATGGCCAGCCCCTGTGCTTCATCGGCGCGGGGGCCTACGAGCACCACATCCCGGCTGCAGTATGGCAGATTGCCACCCGGGGCGAGTTCTACAGTGCGTATACGCCCTACCAGGCCGAGGCCAGCCAGGGCACCCTGCAGTTGCTCTACGAGTATCAGTCGATGATGACGGCGTTGATGGGCATGGATGTCTCGAACGCCTCGCTCTACGATGGCGCCTCCGCCTTGGCAGAGGCGGTGTTGATGGCCGTTCGGGCAAACCGCAGATCCAAGTCAGCGCGGGTTTTGCTGCCGCGCACGCTACATCCCGCGTATCGTGCGGTGACGCGCGCCATTACCAAGAACCAGGGTGTCGATCTGACGGAGATACCGTTCGACCCGCAGGGGGGGCACACCGACCCCGCTGTACTGCGCGGGTTCGAAGGGGAAGACATCACCGCCCTGGTGATCCCACAGCCGAATTTCTTCGGCGTCTTGGAGGAGGTGGACGAACTCACCGCTTGGGCGCACCGCAACGGGGTGTTGGCGATCGCAGTGGTGAACCCGATTGCCATGGCGCTGCTGGCGCCTCCCGGGCAATGGGCGGAGTCCGGTGCGGATATCTGTTGTGGCGAGGGTCAGCCGCTGGGGGTGCCCCTGTCGTCTGGCGGTCCGTATTTCGGTTTCATGTGCAGCAAACAGCAATTCGTCCGTCAGTTGCCCGGGAGGATTATCGGACGCACTCTGGACCTCGACGGCAAGCCCGGCTTCGCGCTCACGTTGCAGGCCCGCGAGCAGCATATTCGTCGCTCCAAGGCGACATCCAACATCTGTACCAACCAGGGCCTGATGGTCACGGCCGCCACCGTCCACATGGCGCTCCTCGGCGCGGAAGGCCTGGAACGAGTGGCCCTGGAGTGTTGCGCGAACACCTCCCGCCTAGTGGAACGGATGTGTGAGATCCCTGGTATCGAGCCGCTGTTCGACCGACCGGTGTTCCACGAGCGTGCACTGCGTCTGGCGGCGCCGGCTGGGGACGTGCTGCGCTCCTTGGCGGCGCATAACGTCCTCGGTGGGTACGATCTGGGGGCCGCCTATCCAGAGCTCGGGGAGGCCCTGTTGGTCTGTGCGACCGAGGTGCGAACCGAGCGGGAAATCGAGGCCTATGCGCAGAAACTCGCACGAGTGATCGCCGCGCGTGGCGAGGCCAAGTGTCCAGTGCGTCCGAAGATCTGAGCGCCTAACCCGGGCCGCTGCGAGCTGCGAATAATTGCCGGCATGAAACGGGCGGCAGAATCGTCAAACAGAGCAAGCAAAAGGAGATCCAGATGGCGAATATCACCTTGCAAGGCAACCCTTGTCACACGAACGGTGAGCTGCCGTCCGTTGGCAGCACGCTTCCCGCTTTTTCCCTCACCGACGGGGAGCTAAAAGACCGAACCTTGGACGATTATGCGGGGAAGCGAAAACTCATCAGCATAGTGCCAAGCCTAGACACCGGGGTCTGCGCGAAGTCGACCAAGACGTTCAACGAGGAGCTCGACGCGCGGGCCGATGTGGTGGCATTGGTGGTCTCTGCCGACCTGCCCTTCGCCCAAGGCCGGCTTTGCGGCGCCGAAGGCATCGAGAATGTGGTCACCCTATCCATGATGCGCTCGCGCAATTTCGCCAAGGACTACGGGGTGTTGATCACCGACGGGCCGCTGGCGGGTGTCACCGCGCGT
>JAHEIA010000460.1 GCA_024639625.1 Chromatiales bacterium | reverse complement strand
GTGATCGGTCTGGAACAACCCGCTGTGGCAGTCCAAACAGCCCGCCTCACCGTAGAACAACCACATGCCCCGTTTGGCCGCTCCACTCATCGCCTTTCCTTCGCCGCTGAGAAATCGGTCGAATGGGCTGTTGTCGGTGCGCCCCGCGACACCCTCGAATGCGCCGATGGCATTCGCGGCATGCACGTAGGTGATGTCCTTAGGGTTCATGATGTCCGCATAGGCCGCCTTGAACAGTTCTACATACTCGGGGATGACGCGCAAGCGGGCCGCAAGCTGCTCCCACACGCCGTTCTCGCCGGCGAGGATACCCTTGTCCGCGGCTTTGGCAATGTCGTTCTCTTTAGGCTGGCCGGCCATCTCGGTGCCGGAGGTCACCGGGAACATGGCTTGAGCGGCGAGCGCGTTGTCCAACCCCGGCGGAAACTGGTCGCCCGCCGGAGTGCGGAAACCCGACGGCTGGCTAGGATCCACCGCCAGGCGGCCGTCATGGAACATGACAGTGAACTCCAACGCATCGAGATTGAACACGTGAGGTGAATTGCGCGGCACGCGCCCCGGCACCTCTTCCTTGCCACTGCCGGTATCGCGGGTGACACCGAGCCCGCGCCCGCCCTCTCCGATGGGCAGAGACAGCCCGTCGGTCGTATTGGTCAATGAATGGTGACAGGTTGCGCAAGAAGTATTCTTGTTGCCGCTGAGAATCTTGTCGAAGAACAGGAGTTGCCCCAGCGCCACCTTCTCCGCCGCCCGTTCGCCGTGGTCAAAATACTCGGCCTTGACGGCGGGAGCCTGGTTGCGTCCCCCTTGCCTGGCCAGGAGTTCCTCGGGGGCCATGGACAGGGCAAGCGAAACAGCAATACCCGATAGAATAGGAAGCGACGGTTGGACGTGCATCTTGGGACTGCTCCTTTGGTTGGTATTTGATCTCGACAGCGTCCTACTTGGTTTTGTATTCAAACCATAGTAATTTGCAAGGTTAACAGGCGCCCGGTGTCGAAGGGAATGCGACCAATTGTCGCGCCCGCGGCTCCCGCCGGCGGCGAACCATGATCATTGGCTACGCCACCCGGGTTCTCAGCGACTGCTAGACCGCTCGCCCGTACGCTCCAGGCGGTATCTCCACGGGTTATAAGCTTCCGCATTCATCTTCCACACAGCGGGAATCTTCTATACTTGTGTAGATAGGCCGAACCGTGAACAGACGACTCGTATTTCAGGTGGGGGGGTGAAAGATGAGCGCGTTGAAAAACATCCTGGCCGTTGTCGGATTGATTTCAATCCTGGTGGTAGGGTTCCTGCTATTCCATATCTGGTCGGCCACTCGGGACTTCGATCCAGACGCCTTTGCGTTGTACCAGGAGTTTGCCGGCAAGCTGCTGGAGACCGGCGACCTGGCCGACGCTTTCGTCTGGGCGGTTCCGGTAAACGATGGCGTAGCGGTGGAGGACGTCAAGGATTCGATGAAGAGCCTGGCGGTGGAGCGCAATTTCCTGTTCGTGAACGAGTCGCCCTTCTACAAGCAGGCTGAAGCAGTCACCGGTAAGAAGTTCCGGCATATAGCGTTCATGCAGTTCTGCGATGTTCGGGTGGGCATAGAGATGCTCGAATACAACAATGCCTATTCCGCATTCATGCCGTGCGTGATCAGCGTAGTCGAGGACCGCGAGGGTAAGATATGGCTGTACGCCATGAACATGGATTTCTTGATCCACGGTGCTCGCGAGTTGCCCAAGGACCTGAAGGCCAAGGCGCTACGCGTGCGGCGGACTATGCGGGAGATCATGGAGGGGGCAGCCGCCGGTGAATTCTGATTTCGCCGGCGATTCGTCACCTCTCCGACGCGGGAGGTGGCGATGACGCGAGCATTGCTTACCTTGTAAAGTGTCCGGGCGCGGCCGGTCGTCGTACCGCTCAAGTGCCCATCGTCTCGAAAGTCGGCCTAGATCGGGAATGGCCGCTGCTGCTGATCGACCTCTACACACAAGACGGGGTGGTCGGACACAGTTACCTCGAACCTTTTCTCCAATCGTCGCTGCGTTACCTCATGGCCGTGATCGAAGACCTGGCGAATGCGGCGCCGAGGCAGAAGCGCTGATTCCCCAAGGCGAACTCAACGGGTTGAAGCTTCGTCTGGGACGTGGGCGCTTGAGCGAGGATCTGGCGGCGATCGCCGCCGTCCGGGAAGCAGTGGGTACCAATGTGAAGCTCATGTGTGATTTCAACCAGGGATTGTCGCTGGGTGACGCGCTCCAGCCTTGTCATGCGCTGGACGACCAGGGACTCTACTGGTTCGAGGAACCGATCACCTACGACAATATTCCGGGGTACGCGTAACTGGCGCGTGAGCTGAAGACACCGCTGCAGATCGGCGAGAACTTCTACGGCCCCTGCATGATGTATCAGGCGGTCCTGGCCGGTGCGTGCGATTATGTCATGCCCGACCTGATGCGTATCGGCGGCGTCAGCGGATGACTGCGCGCCGCATCGATCGCGAGTGCGGCAGGCCTGCCCGTTTCCAACCATCTCTACCCGGAGATCGCCGCGCATCTCATGCGCATTACCGATACGGCGCACTGGCTCGAATGGCAGGAATGGGCCCACCCGATCCTAGCCAAGCCTTTCGCCCTCAACAACGGTCATCTGGTCGTTCCGGACAAACCCGGCATCGGGATCGAGTGGGACGAGGAGGCCGTTAACCGGTTCGCCCTGTGAAGTATCGCGTGCGCACCAGCGGGTGGTGATGGCCCACCTCCTGGCCGGGCAGCCTGCAGCGGCTGCGCGCTCCGGTACCTATGGCTCGATGTGGCGTCTTCTCGGCCCCGCCGCACCCGCCCGCGGGATCCCGGGGTCATTGTGTCGTGGCTGGTTTCCCCGGATAACCCCAGACCAACCATTGCCAACCGGGGCTTCAGCGCGACCAAGCAAACGAGGCCGATTCGCACTTCGTACTGTTGGTCGGCGGGCGCCCGTCTCCCCCCCCAACCGGGGCCGAATGCTCTTTTATTGACTATCCGCAATTACTTTCGAAAAGAAGTGTAGTAACAATTCCACAAAGAAAAACAACAACCGAGAGTGGCGATCAAGCCACCAGTCGAATCTGTAAGTAGCACCTTTTTACCCAATCAAGGTCCC
>JAHEIA010000459.1 GCA_024639625.1 Chromatiales bacterium | reverse complement strand
GGAGGTGTATACCGGGCGCCGGGAGAAAGTGGCGTCCTACACAGGCATCAACGGAGCGCCGGCCTGGTCGCCGGATGGGCGCAAGCTGGCCCTCACCTTGTCGAAGGACGGGAACCCGGACATCTTCGTGCTCGACCTCGCCAGCCGCCAGCTTACCCCCGTCACGCGGCATTACGCGATCGACACCGAGCCGGCCTGGTCGCCGGACGGCAAGTGGCTGCTCTTCACCTCCGATCGGGGCGGCCGCCCGCAGATTTACCGGGTCCCGAGCGCCGGCGGTCGAGCGGAGCGGCTGACCTTCGAGAACAACTACAACGCCAGCGCCTCCTACGCACCGGACGGGAGGTCGGTGGTGATGGTGACCCAGGTCGACGGCAACTATCGCATCGCCCTGCTGGAACTGCATTCGCGTATCCTGCAGGTTCTCAGCCGGGGGCGACTGGACGAGTCACCTAGTTTCGCGCCGAATGGCAGCATGATAATTTACGCTGCCAAAGAAGGCTCCCGAGGTGTGCTGGAGGCAGTTTCGGTGGACGGTCGGGTACGCCAACGTCTGGTGCTGGATAAGGGAAACGTGCGCGAACCTGCGTGGTCGCCCCGGAGAAAGCAATAACAGGAGATGACGAGCATGCAAGCAAAGAGATTTCTCAAGCTATTTTTGCTATTGATACCGGTGCTGTTGTTTGCCGGCTGTTCCTCGACCGGCACCAAGACAGAAGGTGACGGCGCCCCGGTGAGCGACGCGGGGGGTGACGGCTCCGGCACCATAGCAGCGTCTGAGGGGGCCGCATGGAGCGGTAATCCGCTGGAGGATCCGGATAGCCCTCTGTACACCAAGGTGATCTATTTCGAGTACGACAGTGTGGAGATTCAACCGGAGTATCGCGACGTAATACGTGCCCACGCCCAGCACCTGGTGGCCAATCCGACCGCGAGCGCACGCGTGGAAGGCCATGCGGACGAACGCGGCTCCCGCGAGTACAACATCGCACTCGGTCAGCGGCGGTCAGATGCGGTGGTGCGGCTGATGGTCACCGAAGGCGTAGCCGAGGAGCAATTGATCCCGGTCAGCTACGGTGAGGAACAGCTCGCCGCCTACGGCCAGGACGAGGCATCGCACCGCTTGAATCGCCGGGTGGAACTGAGCTACCGAGCGGAGTAGAGCAGCGATGAAGGTTACTACACGAGCGCTTGGCCTACTCCTTACCCTGCTGTCTAGTGCGGCGGCTGCGGGCGATCTCGAGGACCGGGTTGTGCGCTTGGAGCGCATCCTGAACAGCCAGAGCATCGGCGATCTGGTAATCCAGATGGAGCGCCTGCGCCAAGAGGTGCAGCAGCTTCGCGGCGAGATCGAGGTGCAGGCCTATAACCTGCAGAACGTGGAGAAACGCCAGCGGGATCTTTATCTCGACGTGGATCAGCGATTGAACGCCATCCAGGGGACAGATTCCGCGGGGGGCAGCGTGGGGCTTGTTGCGCCGCCAGGGGTGGTGGTCGATTCTGCGCCGCCCGAGGTTGCGCCACCGCCTCCGGAACGCGTCGTTGCCGTGGACCCGGTGCGCGAGGAAGCCGCCTATCAAGAGGCCTTCGATCTGCTCAAGCAACGGCGGTATCCCGAGTCGATCACGGCCTTCCAGGAGTTCCTTGCCCGTTACCCCGGCGGAAGCTATGCCGACAACGCCCAGTATTGGCTGGGCGAGGCCAACTATGTGAACCGGGACTTCGATGTGGCGGAGGTCGAGTTCCAGAAGGTGCTGGATCTGTATCCGCAAAGCCCGAAGCTGGCGGGCGCCATGCTCAAGCTGGGCTACATCCATTACGAAAAACAGCAATGGACCGAGGCACGGCAGATATTGCGCCGCTTGATGGAGCAGTATCCGAATTCGACCGAGGCCCGTCTGGCCGCGCAGCGACTGGAGAAGATGCGACAGGAGGGTCGCTAGGGGCCTGTATGTCCCGTCTGCGAATCAGCGAGATCTTTTTCTCCCTCCAGGGGGAGTCGCGCAGCGTTGGCATTCCCACGGTATTCGTCCGCTTGACCGGCTGCCCGCTGCGCTGCGGGTATTGCGACACCGCCTATGCCTTCAAGGGTGGCGCATGGATGGAGCTGGAGCAGATCCTGCGTGACGTTGCCCAGTACGAAGCCCGCCACGTAACCGTTACCGGCGGAGAGCCCCTTGCGCAGGCGGCGTGCCTGGGGCTTCTCGAGATCCTCTGCGATCACGACTACCAGGTCTCCTTGGAGACGAGCGGGGCATTGGATGTATCGCAGGTCGATCCCCGCGTCAGCAAGGTGATGGACCTGAAAACCCCTGGCTCGGGCGAGATGGCACAGAATCGCTATGCGAATATCGAGTCTTTGACCGCTGCGGACCAGGTCAAGTTTGTGCTCTGCGACGAGGGCGACTACCAGTGGGCGAAGCGGCAGATCGAGCAATACGGGCTCGCACGGCGTTGCGAGATCCTGCTTTCGCCCTGTTACGGACGCCAGGATCCAACAGAGCTTGCCCAGTGGGTGCTGCGGGATCGCCTGCCGGTACGCTTTCAGCTGCAGCTGCATAAGGTCCTCTGGGGCGATGTGCCCGGCCGATGACGGTGCAGCCAAGATGAACTCCCCAGGACGAAAGGCCGTTATCCTCTTGTCCGGTGGCCTGGATTCCGCCACGACTCTTGCCTTGGCCCGCAAGCAGGGCTTTGCGTGCTATGCCCTGAGCATGGATTATGGCCAACGCCATCGCGTGGAACTCCAGGCGGCATGCCGGGTGGCAGATTCACTGGCCGCTGCAGACCATAAGATCATCGCGATCGATCTGCGCGAGATCGGCGGTTCCGCGTTGACCGATGAGGCTATTGCAGTGCCCGAGCAACCGAGCGAGGGGATTCCCAGCACCTATGTGCCGGCACGCAACACGGTTCTGCTTTCCCTGGCCCTGGGTTGGGCCGAGGTATTGGGTGCGCGGGATCTCTTCATCGGTGTCAACGCGCTCGACTACTCCGGTTACCCTGATTGCCGACCTGAATTTGTCCGCGCCTTCGAACAGCTGGCCAACCTGGCAACCAAGGCAGGTGCCGAAGGAGACTGCTTTCGCATCCATGCTCCGCTCATTGATTTGAGCAAGGCTGAGATCATCCGGATCG
>JAHEIA010000458.1 GCA_024639625.1 Chromatiales bacterium | reverse complement strand
CTGAACCTCCAGCAAGATCTATTAAATAATGAAATCATTATATAGATTTTCTGCTCGGGGGAAAGTTGCAGTGCCGGCATCGGTCCTGCGGCCGTACGCCACGGGGCGGGCCCTTGGTGCGACCGATCAACGGCGACTGCTCAATACCTCCCGGCCGTTCAGTGGTTGCAGCGGGCGCACATTGCTGCCGATCAGTAGCCGCAAGCGCTCGATGTAGCTGGCCTCGATCTCCACCGGGTCTTGCAGCACGAACCAGCGCACCCCCTCGGTGCAGGGTGGCGTGGTCAAGGAACCCTGGTAGGCAAAATAGCTGCGGTCGGGGGGCAGCAGAAAGGTGGCATTGATTCCGCTTTGCCGGTCGTAGTAGCGCCCTCCCGGTTGCTCCGGCAAGTGGCGCCAAATCTTGCCCAACAGACTGCTGGGACGCACCCCCGCCTTGAAGGGAATGGCCACAACGGCGAATTTTCCGGCGGCGTCCTGGTGTACCAGATGGGCCACCATGTCGGCGCTGATCCCATGAATCCGATGCTCGCTCGGGGTGTGAAAATGAAACTCTTTGAGCTCATAGCGGTGGCCGTCCACGCGCAGGTGGCTGCCGGGAGAGTAATTCACCCGGATCGTGTGACCGTCGTTTTCGATGGAGAGCACGATGCTCCGGTAGTGAAAGCCCAGGGGCGGGCCCCGGTAACGCCGGCTATATTCGATGTTCACCGGAGATTGCTCCTTGCCGCTGCCGCACAAGGCGAATTCCGGAGCCAGTCCCCCCCAGTGTGCGGGTCCCTGCTCGCCGGTGTACCCCCAGTCTGGTTCGCTGCCGCTCGACGGGAAGAACCCGGCTCCCTTCCGGGCCTCGGCTGGCCCGGGGACTGCGGCGAGCAAGAGCGACAGCGTCAGGACGCAGCCGGCTGCCGCTCGGCGGTACAGCGGTCGCCGGTGTTCATCGCGAAACAGGAGGCTCCAGGGGCTTCCGGGAGGGGACGAATGAGCTTTGTGCTTCGGATGGGTCTGGCCCATGGGGGCCCTCGCGTAGGTTTTCGGCAGTTGATAGTGGAAAGATAGCGAATCAGGCTCGTCGTATCCAGCTTGGCCGCGACGCGTTCAGGCAGCGTGGATGCCGACAAACGGGTTATCGCGTCTTTCGTCACCGAGGCTGGACATGGGGCCATGGCCAGGGATGAAGCTTACATCGTCGCCGAGCGGCCATAGCTGCTCGCGAATGGACCGCAGCAATTCCGCTTGGTTCCCTCCCGGGAGGTCGGTGCGCCCGATGGAGCCCTTGAACAACACGTCCCCCACCAGCGCCAGCTTCTGCGCCGGGAGATAGAACACCAGGTGTCCCGGCGTATGTCCCGGGCAGTGCAGGACCTCCAGCCGCGTGTGGCCTACCGCGACCCGGTCTCCCTGCGTCAGCCAACGATCCGGGGTGAACGCCGAGGTCGGTGCGAAGCCGAACATCCGGCTCTGGTCGGGCAGCGCCTGCAGCCAGTATTCGTCTTCACGGTGCGGTCCCTCGATGGGGAGATCGAATGCCGTGGCGATCTCCGCCGCCGCCCCGACATGATCGATGTGGCCGTGGGTCAGGAGGATGCGCTCCAGCTGCAGCGAGCGCTCACGCACCGCATCCAGCAGTATCTGCGCGTCGCCTCCCGGGTCCACCAGAGCGGCGCCTCGGGTCTCTTCGCACCACAACAGGGTGCAGTTCTGCTCGAACGGGGTTACCGGGAAGATTCGAAATTGCATGCTCTCGCTCAAACCGCCGGTACAGGGCGGAAAAGGCTCAAAGATAGAGGCCGTAGGCCGCCGCTTCGAGGCGGCGGATCCGATCAGCGACCGGCGGATGGGTAGAGAGCAGTTCCCCGATCCCCAGGCCGCGCAGCGGGCTGACGATGAAGCGCTGCGCCCCCGCGGGCTGTCGCACGCCGCACGCCGGCGCCGCACGGTAGTGATGGGCGTCCAGCGTGCGCAAGGCGCTGGCCAGCCAGAGCGGGTTGCCGCAGATTGCCGCACCTTCCGCATCCGCCGCAAGTTCTCGGCAGCGCAACGCGGATTTCTGGATCAGGCGGGCAGCGATGGGGGCCAGCGCGCGTTGCAGCAGGCCGCCGAGACCGCGGCTCGCGCTCAGCAGCATCGTGCGTTGCACCAGGTTGGCGAGTACGCCCTCGAGCGTGGTTTGCAGGGCCGGCAAGGCGCCGGCGATGGTGTCCCGCTGTCGGACGTGGGCCAATTCGTGGGCCATGACCCCCGCCAATTCCTTCTGGTTGAGGAGGCGCAAGAGACCGGTCGTGGCTGCTACCGCTGCGTTACGCGGATTGCGCCCGGTAGCGAAGGCATTGGGTGTGTCGCTGCGTATCAGATAGACCTTCGGCATCGGCAAGCGCGCACGCACCGCGAGCCGGCTCACGATGGCATGCAGAACCGGGGCCTCCGCGGGGCCCACGCGCTGAGCCCGGTGTAGCGACAGCACCAACTTGTCGCAGAACCACAAGGAGGCGAAGCCGAGGACGCCCAGTAGGAACAGAGCGGCCCAAAGGCCGGTGATGCCCCACAGGGATCGCCCGATCGCAAGCGCCAGTCCGCCGCAGGCAACCATCAGCAGAGAGAGGCCGAGCCGGTTCACGGGTATACGCAACGCTCCCTGGGTCACTGAGAAAAGCTAAATTCAAATCGAGGAATAAACCATAACTTATTAAATTGCAATAGCTATGTAATAAAATTGGTTGCCGTTTCGAGACGCGCTCGAACCAGGGTAACCCGGAGCCCGTCCGGATCCAATATCTTCGGGTACAGGCGGTGCCAGCGCGCTACACCCAGCGGCTGGCGCCAAGCCTCCTGTTCCAACGGCGAAAGCAGTATACGCGGCAACGCGGGGAGCGGCATCCAGCCGGCGGCGTACGCGCTCTATCAGATCCTCCGCCAGCCCCTGCAGCTCGGGCGGCAGTAATTCGAACTCAAGTTCGATCGCATCCAATGCGCTGTGGGCCGCCTCGGCGTTGTCCAGTGTTTTGAGGTTTGGCAGCCACCTGCTGCAGGACTCGCATGGGTTGCATCGTCTCGGGTTTCCCCTCAGCTCTTGCGGTATCCCCACACCGCGTGGATCGGATCGGAGTACATGCTGGTCTGGATGTGTCGATCATCTTCCGGTCGCGGCAGGCCCCTCACGGAA
>JAHEIA010000060.1 GCA_024639625.1 Chromatiales bacterium | reverse complement strand
TCGAAGCTCCACGCTGCTGAGCACGTGGCAGTAGATCATGTTGATGATCTCGAGCTCCTTGCGGTGCAGTTGCTCGGTACCGGCCGCGCAGCAGTCCTCGATCACGACCACATTGAAGCTCTCGTCCGCCAGGCTGCGCACCGTTGACGACACACACTGGTCGGTGTAGATCCCGGTCACGATCACATTGCGGATCCCCATATTGCTCAGCAACAGGCGCAGGTTCGTGCCGGTCAGCGCGCTGTCGGTCGTCTTGGTAACGACGATCTCGCCGGGTCGCGGGGCCAGTTGCGGGATGATCTGAGATGCCTCCGTGCCTTGCGGCATCAGCAGGTTGTTCCAACCCGGCATCTTCTGGCTCAGGGAGCGATCCCGCCCGTCTTCAAGCAGGCAGGCAATGCGGGCATGGAGTACGTCGATGTGGTGTTTACGGAAGCTATCCTGCAGCGCGCGTAGGTTCGGGATAACGACCTCGCGCATGCGTTCGTCGAACGGCCTCCAGCGCGCGCGTTCCGCAGCGGTCGACTTGGCAGCGATACCGTAATTCTGCACGTCGATGCACAACAACGCGGTCTCTGCGGGAGGCAGAACGAGGTCTTCGGGTTCCGCGGCATCCTCGTAGTAGAAGGAACGGTAGGCGGTCTTCCAGCTCATGGCTTTGTTCTCCAGGTTCCGTAGTCCACCTTGTCTCCTCCGGTCGTACGGCCGAAGGCGAATCCTTCCGTCCGGCCGTTTTGCCCTACGCGCCTGGTACGTGCCAACAGGCCCTAGTCGACCCACAGGCGCAGGGCGTTGCGCAGACCGACCACCTGGTAGCGCCGGCGAGTCACTCCGGTTCTGCGCATGTGCTCCAGCATCTGATCGATGCTGGCGGCGGCCTCCCACCAGTCCTGCAACGCGTCCCCGGGAGCGAAACCCCTGCTCTCGGCGCGAAAGTAGGCCGCGATCGCGATCATCTCGTGCCGTTCCTCCGGCGAGACCTCAATTCGATCGTCGGACTGCGGACCACGCTGGGCGACTTCTGTCTTCATTCCCCACCTTTACCTGACGCTGTGCGAATCTTCCGTCCATCGCGTTGCGCCGAGCACCCGGCGCGGCCCTATCATGGCATTTCCGCCCGGTTTTTCAAGCCGGCCGAGAAACGCCCAGCCAAGGGGTTCGCCCCTCCCCGCCTGTGCGCCTTGTGATAGTATCTCGCCTCGCCCGGCCGTGACCCCTCACCGCCTGGCCTATCCAACCCCACGAAGGAGTATCGCCCATGGCCGAGTCCACACCGTCGGTGTTCCACCGGCTTTCCATCGCCCTAGCCACGTTCTGGCGCATTCTTGTGGACCCCCAGTTCGCGTCCGCGGTCGCCGCACTGCGGCTGGCCGGGCCGGCCGGTCTACCCGGGGGACCGAACACCGAGGCTCCGTCATTCAGCGAAGTCGAACCAAACGCCGCTCTGCAATTGCTTGGCCTGCTCCAGCAGGAGGGGCGCTTCATCGACTTCCTCGAAGAGGACGTTACCGCCTACGGGGACGACGAGGTCGGCGCCGCCGCTCGCGTCGTCCACGAGGGGTGCAAGAAAACCCTGCGGCAGCACTTCGTCATTGAACCAGTGCGCAGCGAAGCGGAAGGCGAACGCGTCACCCTGGCGGAAGGTTTCGACGCGTCGGCGGTGCGGGTCACCGGGAACGTCGTGGGTCAACCTCCGTTCAGCGGCCGCCTGACGCACACGGGCTGGCGTGTGATCGAGAGCAAACTGCCGAAGGTCGCGGCCGGTCATGACCTGTCTATCGTAGCCGCTGCGGAGGTGGAGCTGTGAGTGAAGCCCAGTATGCTGTCGGCATCGATCTGGGGACCACCCACTGCGCCTTGTCTTACGTCGACCTCGGCAGCAGCGACGGGGACCAGGTCGCACAGGATCTGATGCACGTGCCCCAGCTCGCGGCACCCGGTTCCGTGGAGGAATTGCCCCTCCTACCCTCATTCCTTTACCTTCCCCATTCGGACGAGTTTGCCGCGGGGGATCTGGCCCTGCCCTGGCGTACCGATGAAGGTCCGATCGTGGGCGAGCTGGCTCGTCATGTCGGAGCGCAGACTCCCATCCGCCTGGTTTCCAGCGCAAAGAGCTGGCTCTGCCATCCAGGGGTCGATCGGCGTGCCGCGATCCTTCCGCCGGGAGCGTCCGAAGAAGAGATCGCTCGGCTCTCACCCTACGACGCGTCGCTTCACTACCTCAAGCACCTGCGCGATGCCTGGAACCATTTGCACCCCGAGGAAGATCTCGCAGAACAGCAGGTCACGGTGACCGTTCCGGCGTCCTTCGATCCCGCCGCTCGGGAGTTGACGGCCGAGGCGGCGCAGGCGGTTGGTTTTGAACAGCTGGTTCTGCTCGAAGAGCCGCAAGCCGCCCTTTACAGCTGGATTCAGGAAAGCCACGGCGAATGGCGAAACCAGGTCCATGTGGGCGACATGATCCTGGTGATCGACGTCGGCGGCGGCACGACCGACCTTTCGCTCATCGCCGTAACCGAACAAGACGGTTCCCTCGAACTCACACGCGTTGCCGTGGGCGAGCATATCCTGCTCGGTGGCGACAATATGGACCTGGCGTTGGCCCATGTACTCAAGGGGAAACTGGCGACACAGGGCAAGTCCCTCGACCAGTGGCAGATCCAGGCCCTTACCCACGGTTGCCGTCATGCGAAGGAGACCTTGTTGACGGACGCGAGCGTAGAGGCCGTACCGGTTGTCGTACCCAGTCGAGGCGCACGGCTCATTGGGGGCAGCATTCGCAGCGAGCTCACGCGCGGGGAGGTCACGCGCACGCTGATCGACGGATTCTTCCCGGAGATCGCCGTGAACTCCCGTCCCGCCGCCCGCTCGCGCGGGGCGCTTACCAAGCTCGGCCTGCCCTATGCCCAGGACCCGGCGGTCACCCGGCACCTGGCCGCCTTCCTTGGCAAGCAGTGCGGCGCCGGCGAAGACTTGCCGGGGTTCACATCCGAGGGCGGCGCCTTTCTCCATCCGACCGCCGTTCTGCTAAACGGTGGTGTCTTCAAGGCCGCCGCGCTCGCCGAGCGCGTACTGAAGGTCGTCAACGACTGGCTGACGGCGGACCATGCCCCTCCGGCCCGTCTGCTTGCCGGGGGCGACCTCGACCTCTCCGTGGCCCGCGGGGCCGCCTATTACGGTTATGTCCGCCGTGGCCGCGGGGTCCGCATCCGCGGCGGCACCGCGCGCGCCCACTATGTCGGGGTCGAGAGCGCGATGCCCGCCGTTCCGGGCCTCGAGCCTCCTGTGCAAGCCCTCTGCGTGGCTCCGTTCGGCATGGAGGAAGGCACCGAGGCTGAGATCCCGCCGCAAGAGTTCGGTCTGGTCGTCGGGGAACCGGTGCGATTCCGTTTCTTCGGCTCTTCCGTGCGCCGCGACGACCAGGTAGGGGATTTGCTCGAGGATTGGTCCCCCGGCGAGCTCGAGGAGCTCGAAGAGATCCAGGCAACCCTCCCCGCGGAGTCCCGGGCACCCGGAGAGGTAATTCCGGTGCGCTTGCGGGCCTCGGTAACCGAGGTCGGGACCCTGCGGCTGGAGGCAATGCCGCGCAGCGGTCCCGAACATTGGAAGGTCGAGTTCAACGTGCGCAATACCGCAGGCGACTAACCTTCGATGTCTCGCTACCTTGTCGGTATCGACCTCGGAACGACCCACACCGTCGTCGCCTATACCGACAGCGAAACCTCGGGGGCGCCACTCGAAGTCTTCTCCATAGACCAGTTGGTGGCTCCGGGAGAGGTTGCTGAACGCCCGCTACTGGCATCCATGCGCTACCACCCGGCGGCCGGGGAGATCGCCGCGGGCGACCACGTGCTTCCGTGGGATGGCGCCCCCACGAAAGATTCTGTGGCGGGCGCCGTCATCGGCGCCCTGGCACAGGAACTGGGATCCAAGGTCCCCGGTCGTCTGGTATCCAGCGCCAAGAGCTGGCTATCGCACTCCGGAGTCGACCGGACGGCGGCGATCCTGCCCTGGGGTGCGCCGCCGGATGTGCCGCGCATCTCTCCATTGGACGCCAGCGCCAGCTATCTGCGTCACGTCCGCCAGGCCTGGAATCATCGGTTCCCCGAGCACCCCCTCGAGGCCCAGGACATCGTTCTCACGGTGCCCGCCTCGTTCGATGAGATTGCCCGCAGACTTACGGTTGAGGCATCCCGCCTCAGCGGCCTGCCGCGGGTCCGTCTCGTAGAAGAGCCGCAGGCCGCTTGTTACGATTGGCTCTCGCGACACGCCACAGAGCTAGAACAGGCGCTGATCGATGTACATACATTGCTGGTTTGCGACGTCGGCGGCGGAACCACCGATCTCACCCTGATACGGGTGGACCGCAGCGGCGACCGCCCGCAACTGGTGCGCATCGGAGTTGCCGACCACCTGATGTTGGGCGGTGACAACATGGATCTTGCACTAGCCCGGCTCGCCGAGCAGCAGATGCTGAGGAGCGGTGAACGTCTCAGTGCCGCGCTGCTCTCTCAGCTCACACAACAATGCCGACGCGCAAAGGAAAGACTGCTCGCGCACGAGGCGCCTGAGACCGCATCGGTCACGCTTCTGGGGAGCGGCACGCGCTTGATCGGTCAGGCCCGATCCACGGAGCTTAGCCGCAGTCAGGTTGCGCGGCTGGTGGTGGACGGATTCTTCCCGCAGACTGCTCCCGATAGCCGGCCCGAGCGCAGGCACGCCGGCATCGTGGAGTTCGGTCTTCCCTATGCTGCGGACCCGGCGGTGACACGCCATCTGGCCGCCTTTCTGCAGGATCACGCCGACGCCCTGAGGACCGCCACCGCCGACGGGACGGCGTCGGGGGCGGGGTTTCCGGTTCCCGACGCGGTACTGCTGAACGGCGGGGTGTTTCGCAGTGACGCCCTGTCGCGCAGGCTCCTGCAGGTGCTCGCCGCCTGGCGCGGCAAGGCGCCGCTGCAGCTACACAACGACCAGCCCGACCTGGCGGTCGCCCGGGGCGCGGTGGCGTACGCGCTGGCCCGGCGCGGACAGGGCATGCGCATCGGCGGCGGCTCCGCGCGAAGCCTGTTGCTGCTGATCGAAGATGAACAAGCGCAGGCGCGGCGCGCGGTTTGTCTGCTGCCACGCGGATCGGAAGAGGGGCGCGAACTGCGCCTGAAGGACCGTGTGTTCTCGTTGCGCCTGGGGCAACCGGTCGGCTTCCACCTCGCGGCAACCACCAGTGATCGCAACTACGCGCTCGGCGAACTGGCCGACGTCGATCAGGCCCACTTCCGGTTGTTGCCGCCGCTGGCGACGGTGCTCGAAAGCGCAGCCGGGACAGATGCGGGCGTCCGCGAGGTCCCGGTCCAGCTCGCGGCCATGCTCACGGATATCGGCACGCTGGAGATCGATTGCGTGGCAACCGATGACGCCCCCGCCGATCTGCGGCGGCGCTGGCACATGGAATTCCAGGTCCGTGGCCCAGGAAGCGAGACGGCAACCGCCGCACCGGCGAAGCTTCCCGCCAGCTTCTCGCAGGCGGTAGAAAGAATCGAACGCGCATACGGGGCTCGCGTCTCGGGTGTGGCAGCGACAGAAACCAAGCTGCTTGCACGCGACCTCGAAAAGCTTCTAGGTCGACGCAACAACTGGGATACCCAGTTGCTGCGCGAACTGTTCGACATCCTGCTTACCGGCGCCAGGCGCCGGCGACGCTCGGCCGATCACGAGAGGCTCTGGTTCAATCTCACCGGCTTTTGCCTCCGGCCCGGTTATGGCTATCCCTTCGACGAGCGGCGTATCCCCGAATTGTGGGGGACCTATGAGCAGGGCGTTCAGTACAAAGGAGAAGCGCGAAACTGGGCCGAGTGGTGGACCCTGTGGCGACGGGTTGCCGGAGGCCTGGATCAGAAGCGGCAACTGCGTATCCTGGACGATGTAGAGGGTCAGCTCGGCGGCTCCGGCCAACGCCGCGCGAAACGGGCAAAGACAGCGGCCTTCGACGACATGGTCCGCTTGGTCGCAGGCCTGGAAAACATACCGCGCGAACGCAAGGCGAGGCTCGGTGAACGCCTCTTGCGGGCGGGGAAAAGACCCACAGACGCAACCCAGCGCTGGTGGGCGCTCGGGCGTCTCGGGGCGCGGGTCCCGTTTTACGGAAGTGTCGCTGACGTGGTAGAGCGAGACCTCGCCCAGGCCTGGCTCGAACAGGTTCTGCGGCTGGACTGGCGGACCGTGGAGCCGGCGGCGTTCGCCGCCACCCAGTTGGCAAGGCTGAGCGGCGACCGGGAACGCGACCTGGATCTGCTGCCGCGCGAGCGAGTCGTCGAACGGCTGACCAAGGCGAAAGCGCCACCACGGTGGATCGCCATGGTGGAGTCCGTGATCGAGCTAGACCAGGCCGAAGCATCCCTCATCTTCGGCGAATCCCTACCCCCCGGATTGCGCCTCGTCAGCTGATCACATACGCAATGCGCTAGCGGCTAGCGGCCAGCGGCGACAAGGCGCCGCGCGTCGGGTTCATCCTCGCTCTCTGCGCGCATTCCCTGCGCCCGGTTTGAGAGCGGCCGCAGCAGGGAGTTCCGTCTCACGCGCGCTGCGGATAGAGTGGCGCGAGCGGGCTGTCCCCGGCTGCGCCGGCCGTGGTCCTGGGCCGTAGCAGTCCCTTGGCTGCCAATGTTCCCAGGGCCTCCCCGTTCCACTCGCTGCCCGGAAGCCCGTAGAGGGCCTTTTCCAGGGCCAGGACCTCGTCGCCCCCCTGCGCCAGGCGGCTCGCCACGGCGGCGAGATTGGTCGGGGCTTTCTGCGGCCATACAGCGGCGGCCCAGACCAACAGAGCGCGGGCGGCAACCGCGGGATCCCCCGTACGGCACGCCGTCGCCAGCTCTCTGCGGGCCGCCGCTGCGTCTACGGTGGGCGCCGCCATGGTATCCCGCGTAGCCCCCTCCGCAGAGCCTGTGCGCCTGCCAATCACGAGCGTCGCAGCCCGCTGTCGCCATCGGCGCAGCAGTAGCCCGAACAGCAGGATTGCCGGCAATGCGCCCGCAGCCCAGAATCCGAGGCGCCGCAAGTCCCATCCCTCCGCTTGCCAGCCGCCTGGCTTGTCAGCCGGCGCAACCCCGGTCGCGGGTTGCGAGGTGGCGAGCTGATCCACCGGCGCGGGGGCGGCAGGCCGCGCAGCACCGGCCGCGGCTTGGTCCGGGGCCACCTGGAACTGCCAGGACGGGACTACCTCCTGGCGCGCCTCGCCGCTGCGGGTATCCCACCAGTCCACGGTCAGCGCCGGAACCTCCAGATCCCCCGGCCGGCTGGCGATGTAAGTAAATTCCTGGCGGCTGGTACCCAACACCCGGTCGCCGTCGGTATGGCTCTTGGGTTGCGGGCGCCCGGGGTAGATACGCATCCCGGCGGGGACCTGCGGTTGCAGCTCGGGGATCTGCGACCCAGCCAGGCCCACCGCTTCCAGGGTGATGACGCGCGTCACCGGTTCCCCCGCATGCCACTCCGGCGGAGATTCGGTCCAGGAATCGTGTACCCGGACCTGCTCGGCCGGCAGCCAGTGCTCCGCAGCCATACCGTCGGGACGGGGTTCGACCTGAACCTTGATGGAACCGGATTGGGTCGCAACCGGGGTACCGCGATCGAGGATGCCGAATCCGGCAAAGGGGTCACGGGAAAAGAAGGGGTCGGAGAAGAGATCGCCCATGCCGCCGGGACCGGCCTGGAACAGGCGGTCGAGTACCGGGTCGTTGAAGAACTCGTCGATTAGGGTGCCGCCGCCCCGCCGTCCCGGGGCAGGGGCCTGGCTGCGCACGCTGCCGCGGAAGGTCAACGGCGGGATGGTCAGCTCGCCACTGCGTTGCGGGAAAAGGGCATAGTGCCGCTCGACCACCTGGTACCGGCGGCCGTTGCGCTCGGTGTTGTAGACTCGGTCTTCCCCCAACCGCTCGACTGCTGCATCCGGAGACTCGGGGTCGCTCAGCCGCCCCTCGCGCAACGGCTGCGCGGAGTACAGCCGCGCGATCAGGGGCACCTGCTGCTGCACTTGCACCGGGCCGCCGTCACCGCCCAGCTCGGTCTCCAGGAACAGACTCTCGGCGCGCTGCCGGGCAACCTCCGGGGGCAACTCGCGCACCTCCAGCGATATGGGCCGGGTGCTCGCACCGCCGACCGTGATCGCGGGGATCTCCAGGGTGCCGCTGCGCAGGGGTGCCAGGGTGACCTGCCAGGTCGCGGAGTCGCTGCGCCGACCGTTGACGATGGAGACCCGAGTGCCCGCGCTGCTGCCAAGGACGCGAAAGTCCGACTCCAACGCCGACAAGTCGGGTTGGTTGTCGGGCTGCAGGCCCTGGGCCTCGAGACTGAGGGTCACCGTCTCGCCGGCGTAGATCGAGCTGCGGTCGAGATGGGCGCTTGCCCCTTGGGCCGTCGCGAACGCCGCCGGCAAGCTCATCAGCAGGGCAACCAGAAGTCCGAATGGGTATAGGGTGCTTCGTCGCATGGCGTGTACGCTCCTTGTCTTGACTTACCAGGTTTCGCCGCCGGGTTGGCCACTCGGGACCGAGCCACGCTGGCGGTATTGATAAAGAAACTTGCGGCGCAGCAGACCTCCGGGGTCGTCGGGGATGCGGCGCAACCACTGTTCCATGGCCAGACGTTCCTCCTCACCTTCGGGGGTGGTGCCGTGGACGGGCTCCTGGCCGGCTTGCTCCTCGCCCGGTTCGTCGGAGTACTCGCCGATTGCTCCGCCGGCTTGGGGAGTGGGCTGGCGGCCAAGGGACGCGTCGTCCGCTTCGGCGGCCGATTGTCCGGGCGGGATGCTAGAGGGTGCGCCCGGCTGTCCCGGACGGTCTTGGTCGTACCCTTCCGCGCCGGCCTGCGGCGCGGATTGTCCATTGGGAACCCGGCTGTTCCGCGGGTCATCACCCTTGTTGTCCTGGCTGCGGGACTGCCGGCCGGGATCCCGCCCATCCTGCGGGTTAGCGTTCGCGCCATCTCGGTTGGCGGACTGCCCGCCGCGCTCCTCGCCGTCTTGCGCGATACCGCCCGTGTCGTCTTTACCGCCGGATTGCCCGCTGCGCTCCCCGCCGTCTTGAGGATCACCGCCCTTGTCGTCCTGGCTGCCGGATGCTCCGTCCCCATCCTGAGCATTTTGCGGGTTGGCGTTTTCACCATCCGGGCTGGCGGACTGCTCGCCGCGTTCCTCGCCGTCTTGCGGGTCGGCGCCATCCCGGTCTTGGTTGCCGGGCTGCTGCCGCGCCTGCTGCTGCTTCAGCGCAGCTTCAACCTGGGCGCGGTTGTAGAGCGCATCCTCCATCTGCGGGACCGCGGCGAGGGCCTGGTCGTACGCGGCTATGGCCTCCTCCAACCGATCCATCCGCGCCAGCGCGTTACCGCGATTGTAGTGGGCGTTTGGCTCGTCGTTGCTGGCAAACGACTCGGCGGCTGCAGCATGGTCGCCCGCGCGAAACTGCGCCACGCCGCGGCGCATCGGGTCTTCAGCCAGCGCGGCGGCGTGCTCGTTGTCACCCGCGGCCAGCGCCTGATCGGCCTGCTGGTCGGGCCGCTGCCACAGATCCTGCCAGCTCAGGGCCATGGCCGGGCCGGGGGTGCTCAGATTGAGCACCGTCACCCCGGCCAGCATCGCCAGCCAGCCGCGGCGGAAGGCAAGGAGGCCCAGGGGCAAGAGCAGCAGGACCAGCCAGGGGCCAACCCCGCGCCAGGTCTCGGTCTCGTGTTCGCTAGCCTCGACCTGGGCGTTGAGATCCAGCGAACGGGGTGGGAACAGGTACCCCAGATCTCGATTGTCGGCGCTGACGAGGGCGAAGCGCCCTCCGCCAGCGGCCGCCAGGTCACGCAGTGCCGCCTCGTCCAGGCGCGGCACCACCACCTCGCCGCGGCGGTCCCGCTCTACTCCGCCGCGCTCCCCCGGAAGGGGAGCGCCGTCGGCGGTCGCAACCGCGAGCACCGATACCCTGTGCCCCTGGGCAGCAAGAGTCCGCGCGGCATCCAGCGACGCTGTGGCGAGCGCGCCGCTGCCGGCGTCGTCCGCCACCAACAGCACCTCGCCCTGTTTGGCCCCGACCTGGTTCAGCAACTCCCCGGCCTTGGTCAGGCCGCGATCCGGGCGGCTGCCGGTCGCCGGCATGATGCTCGGTTCCAGGGCATCCAGCAGCGCGCGCATGGTTGCGCTGTCGTCGCTCAAGGGGGCGACGGTGAAGGCGTCCCCGGCATAGGCCACCA
>JAHEIA010000457.1 GCA_024639625.1 Chromatiales bacterium | reverse complement strand
CCAGATGACCGGTTAAGGCCGACTGCACAGCGATGCGGGCGGTTTCCAGATCGCGCATCTCACCGATCATGATCACATCCGGGTCTTGGCGCACGATGGCCCGCAGCGAGTTGGCGAAATCGAGCCCGATCTGCGGCTTGACCTGGATCTGGTTGATTCCCTCGAGCTGATACTCCACGGGATCTTCGACCGTTATGATCTTGCGCTCGGGGGTGTTGAGCCGGTGCAATGCGGTGTACAAGGTCGTGCTCTTGCCGCTGCCGGTGGGGCCGGTGACCAGGACAATCCCGTTCGGCATATCGAGAATCCGCTTCAATCTGGCAAGTGTTTCCCCGTCGAATCCGAGGACCTCGAAGTCGAATTTCACACCCTCCTTGTCCAGCAAACGCATCACCACACTTTCGCCGTACAGGGTGGGAACCGTGGAGACGCGCAGATCCAGTTCCTTGCCCTGCACCCGCAGCGGAATGCGCCCGTCCTGCGGCAGGCGCCGTTCCGCGATATTCAGGTTCGCCATGATCTTGACGCGGGAGATCACGGCGGCGGTGGAGCTGGCGGGGGGGGATTCCACTTCGTGGAGAACCCCGTCGACCCGGTAACGCACCTTGAGGCGGTTTTCGAAAGGTTCGATATGGATGTCCGAGGCGCGGGATTCGACTGCCCGCTGCACGATCAGGTTGACCAGCCGGATCACCGGGCCCTCACTGGCAAGATCCCGCAGGTGCTGGATATCGTCCTCGCCAGCGTCGTCCACGTCCCCCAGGTTTTCTACGATCTCACCCATGGCGCTCTTGCCCGCGCCATACAGCCGTTCGACCGCGTTCTCGATTTCGGAAGGCAGACCGATGCGAAGAACGACCGGGCGGCCAAAGGCCGCGGAAACGGCCTCTCTAGTGAAAT
Organism: Chromatiales bacterium; assembly: GCA_024639625.1. GTDB lineage: Bacteria > Pseudomonadota > Gammaproteobacteria > Chromatiales > Chromatiaceae > JAHEIA01. Next base: position 2,271 of record JAHEIA010000457.1, on the reverse strand, counting down.
CATCGGTCGGATCGCCCATCGCGAGCACGATGTTCTCGCCGTCGTGCTGCAACGGCAGCACCCGGGCCTCCTTCATGAAGCGCAGCGGCAAGGCATCCGCGAACTCGCCACCGACCGGGTAATCGTCCCCCCCCACCAAAGGCAGGCTCAACACCTCCACGAAGGCCTCGGCAAGGTCCCTTTCCGAAACCAGGCCCAGGCGCAGCAACAAGGCCGGCCACGGCTCACCGCTTTCTGCGCCCAAGCGCTGCACTCTGCCCCAGTCCGCCGCCCGCAGCTTGCCCTTGGCCTGCAGGAAATCCCGGACCTGCTCCGGCACCGAAGAGGACGCAGGCTCATCCATCGGAGGCTGATCCGCGACGAGTTCCTGTTGCTGTTCCATTCCGCGATCCAAACCGATATATGGCCTTGTTCCGGCCAGTTAATCCAACCCGCATCCGCAGCGATGCCCATGCACCCGGCGCCCAGGGCAAACGCGGGTAGACAACCCTGGACCCTGCTGCCTAAATCTTATCACGGAGCATCGGCATCAGACGCGTTCGTACCGCCGCTTTCTCCAGGTGCACCCGATGCCTTGTAACGCCTGGCTCCGGCACCCCGCAGCAGCGCTCGCGACACGAAGCGGACGAGCACCAAGGAGTCCGCCAGCAACACCCCCAGCCAGCCGCTCCATGACGTCCGGTGCTTGCGGAAGTAGCGGAAGAAGCCTCGCGTCTTGTGCCATTCGACGAGCAGCGGGTCCACTTCGCTGGTGCTCTTGTGGTGCACCGCGGCAACCTGCGGCGAGAAGTACACGCGCCCCCCGAAGGCACGGAAACGCACGCAAAAATCGATATCCTCGACGTGCAGGAAATAACCTTCATCCATACCGCCGACCGCCCAATAGTCTTCGGCCGGGATCATCATACACGCTCCACTTGTGACCTCAACCTCGGTGATTTGTTCCGGCAAGGGATCCCGGTGGAGATTGACTCGCGGCAGCCAGCGCGGGAATAGGCGGCTCAGGCCGAGCCCCTCCGCTACCAGTGCACCGACCGACGGCTGATGCCGCCGCGCGCCTGCCTGTTCGCGACCCGCGCTGTCCAGCAACCGGCAACCCATCAACCAGGGCCTACTCAGCCTTTGGGTTTGCTGCAACAGCACGCGCAGTCCTTGATCGGGCAATAGACAATCGGGATTCAGGAACAGTAACAGCGGCTCTTTGGCACGCCTCGCCCCCAGATTGCAGGCGCGGGCAAAGCCGACGTTGCCTTGGCCCTCGATGAGTACAAGATTCTTCGTTTGGGCACTCAAGCGGCGCAGATCCACCTCGATCGGCGGAGGGTTTCCATTGTTCACCAGCAGCAGTTCGCTCGTCGCCGCTTGCTGCAATACCGAGTCCAGGGCCCGGAACAGCAACGGCCCGGTCCGATAGCTCACCATCACGACCGATACGTCGGGCGTCTCGTTCACGCGCTCAAGTCCGGGTCCACAGCGCTCGCAACCCGCGCACCATCGCTCGACGGAGCTGCGCTGCGCCGATCTTGCGCTGGGCCTGGATAGCGGCGCGTCTGCGCCACATCTTCCCGATCCCTTTGACGGCATCCCGCTTGGCCCGCAGTACCACAACGCCCTGGCCTCGCGCGCCCAGCCTGAGCAAACCAGCGAGGGTCATCAGCAGGTGCAGCGGGAGGTAGATCCAGAACAGCCAAGCCGGCATGTTCTTCAGATAGACCCAGGTAAGGTTGCGCTGTCCCAAGTAAACCGAAACATCGCTGCGCCGCCCGGTCGTCCCCGAACCCACATGGCGCGCCACAGCCGCTGGGACATACCGGCACTCGTGGCCCTGCAGCCGCAAGCGAAACCCCAGGTCCACGTCCTCCAGGTAACAGAAGAAGTCCTCATCGAAACCGCCCAGCTCGAGAAACAGGTCTTTACGCAAAACCGCCGACGCTCCGCAAGGCGAAAATACGCGGCCGGGAGGCCGATCCGCGTCAAGCGCCAAACACCCATGGTCGCGGCGCCAGCATAAGCCGCTCACGTGGTAGACGTCGCCGGTCCCATCAAACCGCTCGGGGCATGCATCCTGGAGCAGTTTTCCGGTAAATGCCGGCACCCCCGGGTGGTCCTCGATGGCCCGGGCAAAGCCGGCGAGCCAATCCGGCTCCGCAAAGGCGTCGGGATTCAGCAAGGCGATCCACTTTCCGGTGGCCCGCCTCGCCGCAAGATTGTTGGCTGCCGCGAAGCCGAGGTTGCGTTCGAGGGTGATCAGCGTCACTTCCGGGTGCTGAT
>JAHEIA010000456.1 GCA_024639625.1 Chromatiales bacterium | reverse complement strand
GACAAGACCAATACATCGGGTCCGGTCATGGTGCCGAAGCGTTGATAAACGTCGGTGTCGGTGTCCATTCCCAACACCGTCGCACCCTCGACTTCGGCCAGTTGGGAAAAGCCGGGTTCCCATATCAGGGCGGCGTCCACGTTTCCGGCGCGAAATACCGCCGGCACGTCACCCACTTCCAGGTTCACCAGGCGCACGTCGCGGTCAGGGTCCAGGCCGTGCTGCGGGAGCAGCATGCGGCAGGTAAGTTCTACCGAGGAGCCGAAGGGGAAACCGATGCGCTTGCCCCGCAAGCCGGCGAATTCTTCGATCCCCGGGCGCGCAACCAAACCCTCGAAACCGGGGGCGATATCCTGATTTCCGACCCAGTAGAAGCGCCGGTTCCCCTGGGCCATGGCGCTCAGCATGGCGATCTCCCCGAGGCTCGCGAACTGCGCCTCGCCCGAGGAAATGGCGTTCAGCCGGTCCATGCTCTTGCCGATGAAGCGCCAGTCGACCTGGAAACCGTGACGGGCGAAGATCCCCCGCTCGATCCCTGCCCAGACCGGGATATGGCCGTACCACTGGGAGCCCACCGCGACTACCGGCGAGAGACCGGCCTGCCCGCCGGGGGCAGGGTCTTCGCCGCAGCCCGCGAGCATCAGCGTGCCGCCGATTCCCAGCCACAGCGCCAGGCGCTGGAAGAGTCGCACGGTCTTCGCGCGGGGCCTTGCAGGTAAAAACGGCGATCTATTCATGCTAATGTCGTGCTTGCTGGTCAACGGATGGGTATTGGAACCAGGCCGGCTGTTCGCCAGGGAGCGACAGCGAGAGAGCTGGATGGCCCCCGGCGGCGGGCGCCCTGGATCCTGATTCTACGTTAGTGGGTTGCTCGCCCGGATGCAAACGGAGTGGCTGCCATGAAAGCCCGAACCTGTCGCACGACAACCACACTGGTGTTGGTATCGCTCGGCTTGTTTGTCGACCCCGTCTGCGGGCGCAGCTTCGTGTTGCCGCCGCCGGGTGTGGAGCTTGTAGGGACCATCGAGTCGGTGCCGGCCGAGCCCGCGGAGACGCTGCTCGATATCGCGCGCCGCTACGATCTGGGCCAGGAACAGATCCTGCGCGCCAATCCGAAGGTCGACCGCTGGCTGCCGCAGCCGCGAGCGGAGGTGGTTCTGCCCTCCAGCTATCTGCTCCCCCGAACGCCGCGTGAGGGCATCGTGCTGAATCTGCCGGAGATGCGCCTGTATTACTACGGGCGCAAGGATGACAGCGGTAAGCCCTTGGTGGTTACTCACCCGGTGAGCGTAGGCCGCATGGACTGGACTACCCCGCTCGGCGAGGCGCGGATCAGCCGCAAGGCGAAAGATCCTGCCTGGTACCCCCCGGCGAGCATCCGCGAAGAGGCCAATGCTCGGGGTGAACCGCTTCCCGAAGTGGTTCCTGCCGGGCCCGACAACCCCTTGGGGCGCTACGCCATGTACCTCAATCGATCCGGGTATCTGATCCACAGCACCAACAAGCCGTATGGCGTAGGGATGCGCGTTACCCACGGTTGCATCCGCATGTACCCGGAGGACATCGAGCGCCTGTTCCCCGAGGTACCGGTCGGCACCAAGGTGCGCATCATCAATCAGCCGATCAAGATCGGCTGGTTCGCGGACATGCTGTACCTGGAGGTTCACCCACCCCTCGAGGAGGAGGCGCAGGACCTTGCTTCGCGACTGGATGCGGCGCTGGATCTGGTCGATGCGGAACTGCGAGAGGCGCCGGTGCAGGTCAGTGGCCGAGCCATCCGGCAGGCGGTGACGGAGCAGAAGGGGATCCCGGTGCTCATCTCGCGATGAGGCACCGGTTGATGGCCGTCAGCCGGGTTGCTACTTGTACATGGCCTTCTTGAACATGCGGTCGATCTTCGCCTCGGTCGCGTTGGCCGCTGCACTGGCGTCGTTGGCGGCACTGGTGGCAGCCTCCGCTGCGGCGCGTGCGGCCTCGGCCTCGCGGCGTGCCGCCTCGGCATCCGACGCCGCTTGTTCCGCGGTCGCCTTCACCGTCGCAAGCTCGCTCTTCAGGTTGTCCATCTCCTGCGTCGAGGCACAGCCGGCTAGTCCGCCCGCCGCAATCAGCACCAGGGCCAGCGCGGGCATCGATCGGAACCTGATAGTCTTCATCTTTTTGTCTCCGTTTGGTTGTCACTCCCCAGGCAGAGTATAGATGTTTCTGCCGCCGTTCGCCCCGCGGCGCGGTGGCGACACCCGGTGCGCCGGCACGTGCCCTTCGCTGCGCATCAGAAACGCAGTTCCTGCGCCGATTCCGGGTTGTCGATGAAGCGGTTTCGCGCGCCCTGGATCTGCTCGATCCGGTCGTTGCGCAGCATTTCCGCGGCACTTGGCGGGTCTCGGCGGTTCCACTCTTTGAGCAGCACGCCCAGCGACGAGAAGATCGGGATCGCGTAGGTTTCGTGCATGTAGAACATCGCTCGTGCGATCTCGCCGCGTGCCGCGGGACGAGGTTCTACGCGGCGCCTCCGGTGGTCGATCGCGAAATCACAATCCCCGTAGCGTCGCTGCTCTCCCGGGATCTTGCCGAAGGTCATGCTGCCGCGGGCCTTGTTGATGTCCTTGCGTGTCGGGTACAGGTTGTGCAAATCGGATTCCACGCGGTTGAACTCCGGCTTGTCGGCACGGCACTGATCCCGCTCGTCGCAGCCGAACTTGTTCATTGCCCAAGCCATCGGCAGCACGTGCTCGATGTTGATGTCCGCCCCTTTGTCGGCGCCGAATGCCGTCCCGCAGTACAGGGTCTCGCCGCCCTCCGGATAAAGTTCGGACCAGAACAGCGGGATGACCCCCCGGTAGGACGCTTCGCTAGGGCGAGCGCTACTGGTCCCCGCCCCCAGGAGCAGGGCGGTTGCCAGGAGCAGGGCGGGGATGCTCGTCGATTTCATGCTCGCTTCCCTCTACGCAGTAGGCCGCCAGGCTGGTTCGCGCCTAGAATTCCCCGGTTGCGCCGGCCACCATGATGTCGAGCATGCCTTGGTTGACGCGAATGGCGATCTCCACCACCTCGGGCGGCAACAGGTTGCTGTTCACCAGCATGTCCAGATTGAGCATCATCAACCAATGCTGTCCCTGCTGGTCCTCCACCAGGGCGATGCGGCACGGCATGTAACTGGCGAAGATCGGGTTGT
>JAHEIA010000059.1 GCA_024639625.1 Chromatiales bacterium | reverse complement strand
ATGGAAGTGCAGGGTAGATTCGTGCTGCAGCCGGATGGGAACGCCGTCTTCGAGGTGCTCCGTTCCGCCTCGCCGCCAGAGACTCTACACGCGCTCTTGGTCGCCCGTGACAACGAGCTCACGGTTCGTTCGGCGGACGGAGCGGTGCTGGAAAGGTACCGTCGGACGCAGGGCCAAGCCGGGCCCTGACGGAGCCCCACATGCAGAGCCCCACAGCGGCTGCGCTAAATAACCCGTGGCCCGCTCCTCGATCTGCTTCACCGCGGGGTGGTTCAGCGGCCCCCGCAGCTCGGGCGAAGCCTTGAGGGTTTGCATGTCTCCAGTCATGCTGACCTGCAGGCGCCCGGGGTCGCTCAGGATGCGACGGATCCGTGGATCCTCCTGCAGCGACTGTGTCAGCGTCATGGTCTGCGGGTTGCTGGCCAGGGGTTGCTGCAACGACAGGATTCGATCTTGCGGACGCGACGCGCCCTGTGGACGGTTGCCGGTTTTTCGCGACGAACCAATCTGCTCGACCTGATGCGAGTCGATGCAAACGGCTCCCGGGTTGCCGCTGCGTTGGGGATGCGCCGCGGCCGAGCGCTCGGACCGTCATGCGTTGTCGGCGGGCGATGCGGGCGTCAGCTCACGCTGCACCAGAGCGGTGGCGCCGGCGACTGCCGCAGGCATGGCGACGAAATTCAACAGCGGAACGAGCATCAGGCCGGTAAGCGCCAGGCCGAAGCCCAGTGCAGTAAGACGGATCCGTTTCATGCGCGGAAGCTGGTCGCGAAACTTCAGACCGCGATTGCCCAGGGGGTAGTCTGCGTACTCCAGCGCCATGTACCAGGCGTTGAACAAGAGCCAGAGTAGCGCTGCTATGACATTGATTCCGGGGATCAGGAACAGCACCAGAAGCGGCAGGGCCCGGATCAGGAAATAGACCAGTTTACGCAGCTCCGATGTCACGCTGGGACCGATATCACGCAGGATCCGGCCCCAGGTGACCGGGCTATCGTCGATCGCGCCGCCGAGATGCTGCGCCACCTTTTCCGCCAGCAGACCGTTGAACGGGGCGGCGATCAGATTGGCGATCAAGGTAAAGCTATAGAAGATCAGCAGCAACAGGGTCGCGGCAAACAGCGGCCAGGCGAGCCAGCGTAGATAGGCAAGCCAGCCGCCCTGCGGCAGCAGCCAGTTCAGCAGGGCCTCGAACTGGTGTATGCCGAGCCAGATCAAGAGGCTGATTACCAGTACGTTCACGGATAGCGGAATCCCTACGAAGCGACGGATCCCGGGTTGGTTGATCAGGCGCAGCCCCTGCATCAGGTAGCCGGCGCCGCGGCCTGGATGGTTATTACTCATAACCCTACCCCCAGAATCAAGAGTGCGGCCCCGAGAGCTAGACGATAGAGCACGAAAGGCAGCATGCTGATGCGTTCGATGAAGCGCAGAAACAGGTGGATGCACACATACGCAGCTAGAAACGACAACAAAACGCCAAGCCCAAGGGTGTTCCAGTCCACGGGATTGGTGCTGCGCCATAGGTCCACCGCGGTCAGACCCCCCGAGAGTCCGATGGTCGGGATAGCCAGTAGAAAGGAGAAGCGCGATGCCGACTGCCGCGTGAGGCCGAGAAACAGGGCCGCGGTGATGGTGATGCCGGACCGTGAGGTCCCCGGGACGATCGCCAGGGCCTGGAACAAGCCGATGACGACGGCGTCCTGCCAGGTGATCGAATACTCGTCTCTAGTCCTGCGTCCGATGCGGTCCGCAAGCCAGAGCAAGCAACCGAAACCGATGGTCGTTGTGGCGATGACCAGGGTGGAGCGCAATTCCGTCTCCACTAGACTTTTGCCGAGGAGTCCGGCGACGCCTACCGGGAAGGTCGCGAAGATGATCATCCACGCCAGCCGGGAGTCTTCGTTAGCGGGCATCCCGTGCAGCGAATCCCAGATGCCGCGCAACATGCGAGCGATCGGGCGACGCAGATAACCGACCACCGCCAGCAGGGAACCCAGATGCACGGCGACGTCGAAGGCCAGTCCCTGGTCCGGGAAGCCGAGCAGATAGGGGGCGAGGATCAGGTGGGCGGAACTGGAGATCGGTAGGAACTCGGTGAGGCCCTGGACGGCGGCCAACACCAGAATCTGCATCATCTCCATTGGAGCGAACTCACGCCGAGAGTTGGCTAGACGGGTGCGCCGTCAGGAGCCTTGGGCACATCTGCGTTCCCAGTCGAGGGCGCTGCGCGCGATTACATCCAGGTCGTCGTAACGCGGGGTCCAGCCAAAAGTGGTGCGAATCAGTTCGGTGCCGGCCACCAGGCAGGCGGGATCTCCCGGTCGTCGCTCGGCCTCTTGGATGCGCAGCGGCGCTCCGTTCGCTCGCTCGACCGCCGCCAGGACCTGGCGCACGCTGTAGCCGTGACCATAGCCGCAATTCAGACTGATCGAGTCGCCGCCGGAGCGCAGGTAGGAGAGCGCCAGCACGTGGGCGGCGGCCAGGTCGGAGACGTGGATGTAATCCCGCACTCCGGTGCCGTCCGCCGTGGGGTAGTCGGTGCCGAAGATGGTGACCGAGTCGCGCCTGCCGACTGCCGCCTCGCAGGCGACCTTGGTGAGATGAGTTGCATGCGCAGTCGATTGACCCGTACGGCCCTCGGGGTCGGCCCCTGCCACATTGAAGTAGCGCAGCGCGGCGAATCGCAGAGTGCAGGAAACTGCGAGATCCCGCAGCATCCACTCACTGACCAGTTTCGAGCTCCCGTAGGGGTTGATCGGTTTGGTGGCCGTGGTCTCCCAGGCTTTGCCCTCCGCAGGCGTGCCGTACACCGCGGCAGTGGAAGAGAATACGAAATGTTTGACCCCCGCTTGCTTGCAGCACTCGAGCAGCGAGCGGGTGGTGCAGCTGTTGTTGCCGTAGTATTTCAACGGGCTCTCGATTGACTCCGGTACGATAGTGCTGCCGGCGAAGTGGAGCACGGTGTCGATCCGGTACTCGGCGAGGACGCGATTGACCAGCTCCGCGTCTCCGCAGTTTCCTTCAATCAGTTCCCCGCAGGTAACGGCCTGCCGGAAGCCGGTGGAAAGATCATCCAGGGTGATCACGCGTTCCCCGGCCTCCGCCAGGAGCAAGAGCGCATGGCTGCCGATATAACCCGCTCCTCCGGTTACCAAAACGCCGTTTTTGGGCATGGGCATTCCTCGATTGCCGATTCAGAATTGACGGCTTGCCATGATACTCGGGCCCGGCCTGCCGGTCATCGCCTCAGTCGAGTACCGGCGCAAGTTCCAGGTAGCGCAACCGGGGTAGGGTTGCAGGAACGGGCTTGCTCGCCAGGGCTGCGATGAAATCCGCTTGCGCCAGAAAGTGCTGTATCCGAAGTTCCGGGGGCGCAGCGCGAGGCGCGCGGAAAAGCCCATGACCAAGGTATTTCGTGCGTGCTTCCAATGCCGTCCATTCGCGAAGAAACTCAAAGACCAGCGCGTCGTCCGGCAGGTGCCGCAGACGGTCCAACACCGCCGGGGGGAACATACGGGCGGCGATGGCATGCAGGTGGGGGCGCGGGGCGATCCGTTCCAGATCGATCCCCACCGGACCGCGGGCGGATACCGCCACTAGACCGAGGTCTCCGGCATGCGCCAGATTGAAATCGAAGCTCAGTTCGGTCTCATCGATCTCAGGTTTTCCGTGGTTTCCGTAGCGGAAGCGGATCTCCCGGGGAGAACAGCGCCGGTACAATGCCAGCACCCGCCGCAGTCCGCTTCGGGCTGACACGAAACGCTGCCGCAGATCGGGGCTGCGGATGCGCTCCGCGCGCGCAACTTCGTCGGGGCTCAATGGGGCGCGGGGCGGGGCCTCCACGTAGGAGGGCAGTCGGAATTTCCATACGTGGAGTTCCGATTCCGGCAAAGCAAGCTCAGTCGCAGGGGTCTCCCAGGACGGCAGGTCAAGCCCGGCGGCGGGGCCGGTTCGGTTTTCGGCGAGCGGTTGTGGCAAAATGCGTTCCTCGCAGCAGTCTCCGGACCAGAGGAAGTTACACGGTGCCGAAGGCGGTGGCGGATCTGCGGCATTCTACCGGGAGAAGACTTCCCCAGAAACCCAGCTTTCTAGTGAACCCGACAATGGAAATAGAGCTCGTCAGCCTCGTGATTTGTCCCTTTGCCCAGCGCACTGCGATTACTCTGCTGGAGAAGGAGATCGATTTCACCCTGAACTTCCTCAACCAGGAGGACCCACCGGAGTGGTTTCGCAAGGTCTCCCCCCTGGGCCAGGTCCCGGTGCTCCGGTTGGGGGATCGGGCTCTGTTCGAATCGGCGGCGATCAGCGATTATCTGGACGAGGTATACCTCCCGCGGTTGCATCCCGAGGATCCGCTGACGCGGGCCGAGCACCGTGCCTGGATCGCCTTCGGCTCGGGCATGCTCGTGGATCTGGCAGCGCTCTGTTCGGCAGGGGACGAGGCTGCCTACACGGACCGCAGGGAGGTGCTCCGCGGTAAGCTGTTACGCCTGGATGCGCAACTATCCGGCGGCCCCTACTGGGCCGGCCAGCGGTTCCATCTCGTCGATGTCTCCTATGCGCCTTTTCTGTTGCGCCTGGGCCTGCTTACCGCTCGGCGCCCCGAGCTGGCGACCCTGCTGACGCCGCGGCTCGAGGCGTGGAGCGATCGGCTGCTCTCGCGGCCGTCAGTGGTGCGCTCCGTAGCCGACGATTTCGAGGCCAGCTACGTCGCATTCTTTCGGGAGAAGGGCTCGCTCGTGATGCGGGGATGACGCTTGGTGCCCGACTCCGCATCCACCGAGCGCATTGCCGGCGGCACCTGAACGATGCGCCTCTGCCATGACCTTCCGTACCCGGTGGACAGCGCCCGGCTGTTTGCCCCCATCGCCGGTCGTCCCTGGGCTATGTTCCTCGAGAGCGCGCAAACCTCAGAGGCGAACGGGCGTTACGACTTTTTGGTGAGTGACCCGACCTGCACCCTGACGACCCGGGGTGGGGTCACCGAGATCCGCGATCGAAACGGCTGCCGGCGGTCCGCGGAAGACCCGTTCCATATACTCCAAGAACGTTTGCTCCCCCGTCGCCCGTGCCTGTCCGATGTCCCATTCTGCGGCGGCGCTGTAGGATATTTCGCCTACGATCTGGCGCGCCGGATCGAACATCTGCCCAGCCTGGCGGAGGATGCCGAACGCTTGCCCGAGATGGCGGTAGGGATCTACGACTGGGCCCTGGTGGTGGACCATCAAGAACACCGCGCCCTGCTGGTCGGCCAGGGACGGGATGCACGCGCGAACCGGGACTGGGAACCGATCTTGTCCCGCTTCGCGCGACCGGCTCCCGCCCCCGTGGACGATTTCCGGGTACTCGGTGCCGTGCGCTCCAATATGAGCTTCGAGCGCTACGCGCGAGCCTTCGCGCGTATTCAGGCCTACATCCGGGACGGCGATTGCTATCAGGTGAATCTCGCCCAGCGCCTCAGTGCTCCCGCGGCCGGGGACGCCTGGGGCCTATACCAGCGGTTGCGTCAGCGCAATCCTGCGCCTTTTGCGGCCTACCTGAATACACCGCAAGCCCAGGTGATCAGTTCTTCTCCGGAACGCTTCCTGCGGGTCCTTGGAGACGAGGTAGAGACCCGCCCGGTGAAAGGGACCGCGCCGCGGGTAGCGGAGCCGAATCTGGATCGCCAGGCCGCCGAGGAATTGCGGGCGAGCCCCAAGAACCGGGCGGAAAACCTGATGATCGTCGACCTGCTGCGCAACGATCTCGGCAAGACGTGCGCCCCGGGCAGCATCGAGGTGCCGACGCTGTTCGAGCTCGAGAGCTTTGCCAAGGTGCATCACCTGGTGAGTACCGTGCGCGGCCGTCTTGCGCCGGGGGAGACCGCTCTGACCCTGCTGCGCGGCTGCTTCCCCGGAGGCTCGGTGACCGGGGCGCCCAAGCTGCGGGCGATGCAGGTCATCGAGGAACTGGAACCGCACCGCCGGGGGGTGTACTGCGGAGCGCTCGGCTACATCGGTTTCGATGGCGCCATGGACAGCAATATCGCCATCCGCACTCTGGTCTACTCGCGGCAGCAGATTCGCTGCTGGGCAGGCGGCGGGATCGTCGCCGATTCGGTGCTGGAGGACGAATACCAGGAGACGCTCCACAAAGCGGCCCCCATGCTCGAGGTCATGGAGTCTTTGCGTGACCAGCGGGGCGCGGGCTAAGGGTTCGGAACTTTGTTACAAATTGATTATATTCTGCTTTTGATCGGTTATAATAGGCGGTGGAATAACGTGCAACGCACCCTATGCTGTCATGAGAAACCATCGAGTCGAGGATTGTGTCGAGGCGGTTTGCCGTAAGGGGTGCCGTGCCGTATGGGCGGACATTCATGCCCTGGAACGAGGCCAGAAACTGGCCGAGACCGCCGCATTGACTCCCGAGGATGCGCGAGTCGTACTCCGAGAACTCAAGCAGATCATGGCACCCTACAGGGGCCGCTGCACCATCGACTGATCCTGCCACCGCTTCACTCAGGCGATACCCGCCGGCCTGTGGCGCGCTCCTTTGGCTTCTGAGGACGGCGATATTTCAATAAAATATAATAATAACAACAAAATGAACGATATTCTTAATAAGATAGCGGAAGATCTTCGGGTAGCGCCTCGGCAGGTGCGCTCGGCGGTTGAGCTGCTGGATGACGGCGCTACGGTGCCTTTTGTTGCCCGCTATCGCAAAGAGGTCACCGGTGGCCTGGACGACAGTCAGTTGAGGCGGCTGGAGGACCGGCTGGGTTACTTGCGAGAACTCGAAGAGCGCCGAGAGCTAATCCTGCGCAGCATCGGGGAGCAGGGACGGCTCGACCGGGAACTGGAGGCGCAGATCAAGGCGGCAGACAGCAAGACCCGATTGGAGGACCTCTACCACCCCTATAAGCCGAAGCGCCGAACCAAGGCGCAGATTGCCCGTGAAGCCGGATTGGAGCCGCTTGCCCGGTCCCTGTTGGCGGATCCGAGACAGGTACCGGAGGTTATTGCGCGCGCGTTCGTCGATTTGGCCAAAGGCGTGCCCGACGCTGCCTCAGCACTCAATGGCGCGCAGCAGATCCTCATGGAGAGTTTCGCTGAAGACGCGGAGCTGGTAGGCCGTCTGCGCGAACATCTGTGGGAGAACGGCTTGCTGGTCTCCTCGGTGACCGAAGCGGGGGAGCGGGACGGCGGCAAATTCGGCGACTACTTTGCCTACCAGGAGCCGTTGCACAAAGTGCCCTCCCACCGGGCGTTAGCGCTGTTTCGCGGCCGCAACGCGGGCTATCTGCGTCTGCAGATCCGTCTGCCGGAGGAAGACCCGGCACCGGGCCTCGGGGCCTGTGAACAAATGGTGGCGGCGCGCTTTGCTATCGGCTCGAGGGGAAGGGCGGCGGATTCCTGGCTCCGGGAAAGCGTGAGCCGGGCATGGCGCATCAAGATCCTTACCCGTCTCGATCTGGAGCTCAAGGCACGCCTCAAGGAACGAGCGGAGGAGGAGGCGATTCGGGTCTTCGCGGGAAATCTCGCCGACCTGCTTCTTGCTGCGCCGGCCGGGCGGCAAGCGATTATCGGACTCGATCCTGGGCTGCGAACCGGGGTCAAAGTGGCGGTGGTGGACGCCACCAGCAAGGTCGTGGAAACCGCTACCATCTACCCCCACGCCCCGCGGAAACGCTGGCAGGAATCGCTTGCGGAGCTGGCCGCGATTGCTCGGCGGCATAACGCGAGGCTGATCAGTATCGGTAATGGAACCGCTTCACGTGAAACCGACCGCCTGGTTGCCCAGTTGATCAAGGCTCACCCCGAACTAGGACTGCGCAAACTGGTCGTCAACGAGGCCGGGGCCTCGGTGTATTCGGCCTCCGAACTGGGGTCGCAAGAGCTACCGGAGATGGATGTCTCGTTGCGCGGTGCGGTCTCCATCGCGCGCCGTTTGCAGGATCCGCTGGCCGAGCTGGTGAAGATCGAACCCAAGGCCATCGGCGTAGGGCAGTACCAGCACGACGTGTGCCAGACCCGTCTCGCGCGCATGCTCGGCAATGTGGTGGAGGACTGCGTGAACGCCGTAGGCGTGGATGTCAATACCGCGTCGCAGGCCCTGCTTACGCGAGTTTCCGGCCTCAGCCGCAAACTGGCAGACAATCTGGTGCGCTATCGGGATGAGCACGGGGCCTTTAGCGACCGGGTGGCGCTGAAAAGGGTCCCGCGACTCGGCGACAAGACCTTCCAGCAAGCCGCCGGGTTTCTGCGGGTGCCGAACGGCGCGAACCCTCTGGATGCCTCCGCGGTCCATCCTGAAGCCTACCCGGTGGTGCAGCGCATCCTGCGAAGCTCCGGCAAGACGATCAAGGACGTCATCGGCAACCGGCCTTTTCTGCGCGCGATAGCGGCAGAAGATTTCACCGATGCACGCTTCGGCTTGCCCACCGTCCGCGACATCATTGGCGAGCTGGAGAAACCGGGACGCGACCCGCGGCCGGAATTCAAGACCGCAGAGTTCCGCGACGGGGTCGAGGGTATCGGGGATTTGCAGCCGGGGATGATACTCGAGGGGGTGGTCAGCAACGTTACCAACTTTGGTGCCTTCGTGGACATTGGGGTGCACCAGGATGGGTTGGTGCACATTTCCGCCATGGCGGATACGTTCGTTAAGGATCCACGCGCCGTTGTCAGGGCGGGAGATGTGGTTCGCGTGAAAGTGTTGCAGGTAGACCCGGATCGGCGCCGCATCGGTTTGAGTATGCGCCTGAGCGAGTCGGCGCCGGGGCCGCGTACGGAGTCCGGCGGTCGCGTGGTCACCAGCGGCAAGTCCGGGCAATCGAGGGCCCGCTCGGCACGCGCCTTGGCCGATGCCCTGGAGAAAGCGACCAAGTCCTAGGGTCGATCACGCGTGGCGCCGACGCAGGCCAACGTTTGGTCGCTGTCGGAGGGGCGCGCGGACGATGGGTAGCAGCGAGGCTTGACAGGGTCCTAGGGGCAGGCCGATAGAAGAACGTTCTAACCAGGATGGAAGCGAGAGCCATGCGTTTACGAGACCGGGTATATCGAGCCCCTTCGCCGATCCACGGCAGTGGACTGTTCGCCAAGGTGCCGATAGCGAAGGGCAGCTTTATCGGAACCTACGAGGGGCCGCAAGCCAGGCGCGACGGGACCTATGTGCTCTGGGTCTACGAGGAGGGAGGGGAAACCGTGGCCCGCAGCGGCCGCAACCTACTGCGCTATCTGAATCACGCCGAACAGTGCAACGCGGAGTTCGACGGATTTGATCTGTACGCCATACACCCGATCGCGGCCGGCGACGAGATCACCTTCAATTACAACGGAGCGGATTAGGGGTTGAGCGGGGCGATGGGTCCGTGCGGAGCCGCTGGGTTCGGCGTCCCGGTCCCCGGCTCCGCGGTGGGCGGCAGGTGCTGCCACACCGGGTAGGCGCTCCAATCGCCCGCCTCGCGGCTGTATAAGGAGCGATGCAGCTCGAGTATCGTACGACGGGTCTCGCCGTCGCAGCGCGCAGCAAGTTCTCCCAGTCCCGTCGGCGCTGCATCCGGCCAGGCCGCCGCGCCCCAGGCCAACAGCGCCTGTCTTGCCCGATTCGGGTCGCGCTCCGCGAAGGCCTGCCGGACCTCGCGCGTGGCTTCACGCAGATCGGGCGGTGCGCTTGGCCTTGTCGAGGCTTGCCTCGTCCCGGACCGGGCGCGATGGGAAAGCCGCCACCAGGCAGCCAGCGTCGTCAGCCAACCCAGGCCGAGGAAGAGGCTCAGCCAACGCCAGGGAACATGCTCTCCCCATCGAGTGGCCGCAGGGGCTGGCGGCGCGGCGGGTGTTGCCGATTCGGTGCTCGCTTCGTTACCCGTTTCGGACTCGGGAACCGGCTGCGCGTTGCTCTCTTCGACCTCTGCTGCGACGACCTGGATCCGCTGTTGCGCGATGCTTGCGAACTCCTGCCGGTTAGTCTTGCTATTCCACCAGGGGATGCGCAGCTCCGGTAGGATATAGCTGCCGGGACGAGTCGCGATGATCGCGGTTTTTTCCTGACGGGTTCCGGTGATGCCGGCCGCCGCGTGTTGATCGCTCAGGCTCGGTTGCTCGGGGTAGTCCTTGAGACCCTCGGGCAGCGGTATTTGGGGAGCCAGGGCGGGTAGCTGGGCCGAGGTGAGCCCATCGGCAATGAGAACCAGGGTCCGGGTAATCGGTTGTCCTACGGTCAACTGCTCGGTGTCCGCAGACCAGGACTGCGCGAGATCCACGTGCTCGGCCGGGAGCCATGGGGTTTCGGCCG
>JAHEIA010000455.1 GCA_024639625.1 Chromatiales bacterium | reverse complement strand
AATGCCGAAATCCAAGGGCCTGAGAGACAAAGTACGCCTCGCCCGTGGCGTAGCCCGCCATCTCTTGGCCGAGGACGCAGGCGAAGTCCTGTCCCCCGTAATGCTCAGCGGCCTTCATGGTCCCCTGCCCGAGAAGCCGATAGAAATCATTGGATGCGGTACCCAGGTGTTCGAAGGCCTGCCGGTAGACGGCACCGTCACCAAACTTGAGTGGGACGATGGTCTCCTTGGTTGAAATAAGGCCTTTCTCCAGGGCCTCCGTGGCCCAGGCCAGGGCGATGCCGGCCGAAATGATATCCTGCCCACACCTTTCGACCGTGTCCATGTAGGCAAGCACCGAGAAGGCGTCGGTCACATGGAGCATTGCGCCCGCGCAGGCGATCGGCTCGTGGTCGTAGGTAACCTGCCGGTAGAGGTACTGGTTCTTATCCATGAACTTTTCCCGAACGAAAGCGATGTGAATGCACCCCACGGGGCACCCGGAGCAGGCGGTGTTTCGCAGCAGCGTATCCCGGGCAAAGGTTTCTCCGCTGATCCCTTCAATTTCCGGGTCGGTCGTCTTCTGCAGGTTTCGGATGGGCAAGGCGCTCAGACCATTGAGGTGCGCCATGTTGATGGGAGTCCCCAAGTTGTGGTATTTGTCCATCATACCGCTGGTCGTCATCTTTTCGTGCACTTCCTTGAACAGCTTGGCATATTCTTTCCCTTCGGGAAGAGGGAAGGAGCTGTCACCCAGGACGACAATCCCCTTGAGGTTCTTTGCCCCCATGACCGCCCCGCAGCCGAGCCTGCCGAAGTGGCGGTAAGTGTCTGCGTTGATGCACGCAAATGCCGAGAGATTCTCTCCTGCGGGACCGATCCTCCAAATGCTGCGATGGCCCGTACCCTTGGACATGTTCCGGAGCCTCTGCCCGGTTTGAAAGACATCCAGCCCCCACAGGTAGCGAGCGTCCTTGAGATCCAGGTGGCGTGAGCCCACCGACAAGCACGAGGGGACGGCCGCCTTACCCTGGATCACCAGTGCGTCGAGGTCTGCAAACCGAAGAGAATATGCCGAACGCCCTCCCGCGTGGCTCTCTGCATACTGATCATGGTACGGGGACTTGAAAGCGCAGACGGTCTTGCTCATGAGTGGAAAGTAACCGGTAAGCGGTCCAATGGCGAAAATCAGCGGCTGTTGCGGGTCGTCCCAGGGCCGCTCCGGAAGCCCGTATTTTTCAAACAGCAACGCCGCCAGGCCGCTGCCGCCTGCTACCGTGTCTCGGCCCTCAAGGTTGACGATGTCGCCCATGCCGGTGGCAAGGTCCACGTTGAGTACTCTGAAATATTCCCTGATCATTGTGCTACCTCCTTTGTTTGGCCGCCTTCCGCTCCTTCGGCTCTCGCATCCGTCAGTTCAAGACAGTCGTGCGGACAAAATGAAACGCAGCGTCCGCAATGGATACAGACGAAAGGTTCGCCGCTGGAATCCAGAAAAATAGCGTCCACCGGACAGGCCTTCGCGCATTCGCCGCAGCGGATGCAAAGTTCCTGTTTGACGATCACGCCGCCGCCCTTCCGTTGGGAGTAGGCTCCGGTGGGGCAGGCTGCCGCGCAGGGGGCGGGCAGGCAGGCCAGACATGTTCTGGCCTCATACCCGGTGGTAAGGCCCCCGGAAGATGCGATCCGGATCCCCGCCTCGTCCCAGGAAAGGCGATGGTGCACGAGACGGGAGCAAGCAAAGGAACAGGAATGACAACCGATGCACCGCTCCATGCGCGGCGTACTCAAAATTTTCATTTTTATACTCCTTCTTGAAATAGGGTGATTATTGGATCCTTGTCCACTGTTTTGACGCAGAATATACGTAATCGATTGGGCTTGTCTATTGTACTTTGGGACAATACGCGAATTGCATGTTCCGGGTGATCACAAAATTAGCTTGATAAATCATTACCTTAAACCAGATGAGATGGCCCGTATTGTTCCTTAGGTCAATACTTCAGTATTTCTTCACCGAGCAACGAGGATCACCACCGAGCGGCCCCCCACCAGCATCTGCTTTGCGTTTGGGATGGCCGGCTCACTGCCGGGCAGGCGGACGTCATCCGGAGGCTCCGCCCCGGTGTCTGCGAAGACATGCCACTGGCGCCCGTCCTCCGGGGCCGGCAAATCGAAGAGCAGAGGATCCCAGTACATGTTGAAAACGGCGTAGACGAGGTCGTCCAGGCTTTCGCCCTGGAGTCGGGCCTGGAATGCCAGCACGCGGCTCGTCCCGGACCAATCCGGTCGCCAGGGCTGCGTCCCGTGCCAAGAGATCTCCAGGGCGCCGGACTCGCCCTTCCCGGATCCGGCGAAGCGGGGATGGCGCAGAACCGGATGCGCTTTTCGCAGCGCAATCAGCGCCTGACAGAAACGGAACAGCTCCGCGTTCTGTTCCTTCAAGTTCCAGTCAAGCCAGTTCAACTCGCTGTCCTGGCAGTAGGCGTTGTTGTTCCCCTGCTGGGAGCGGCCCATCTCGTCTCCCATCAAGAGCATCGGCACCCCCTGGCTGAGAAAGAGCATCGCCAGGGCGTTCTTTACCTGACGGCGGCGCAGCGCCAAGACGGCTGGTTCGTCGGTCGGCCCCTCGGCACCGCAATTCCAGGAGTTGTTGTCATTGGCGCCGTCGCGGTTTTGTTCGCCGTTGGTTTCATTGTGCTTCTCGTTGTAGCTCACCAGGTCCGCCAATGTGAATCCGTCGTGGCAGGTGATGAAGTTGACGGAAACGGTAGGCCCCCGGTCATGGTACAGATCGGGTGAGCCGGAGATCCTTCTCGAGATCTCGCCGACCTGCCCTATGTCTCCCTTGAGGAACTTCCGCGCGCAGTCCCGATACTTGCCGTTCCACTCCGCCCAGCGGCCGTACGCGGGAAAATGGCCGACCTGGTAGAGTCCGCCCGCATCCCAGGCCTCCGCGATCAATTTGGTGCGGCCCAGGACCGGGTCCAGCGCCAGCGACTCCAACAAGGGCGGATTTGCCAGCGGCGTACCGTCGGCGGCCCGGTCCAGGATGCTCGCCAGATCAAATCGAAAGCCGTCGATGTGATACTCGAAGACCCAATACCGCAGGCAGTTCAAGACGTAATCGCGGACGACAGGATGGTTGCAGTTGAAGGTGTTGCCGCAGCCGCTGAAATTGTAATAATCGCCTTCCGGAGTCAG
>JAHEIA010000454.1 GCA_024639625.1 Chromatiales bacterium | reverse complement strand
CGGCTTGCCGACGCTGCCGGGAGACGGCAACAAGTTACGCCAGGTGTTTTCGAACCTGATCATCAATGCGGCCCAGGCCACGGAGGCCAACCCAACCGGCGCGAGGCAGATCTACATCAGCACCATGTTGCACCTGGGGGCGGACGGCACGGCGGTGAGGGTGGAGATCTGCGACAACGGAAGCGGTATCGAGAAGCAGAGTGCTGAGAAACTGTTCGAGCCTTTTTATACCACCCGCACCAAGGGAACCGGGCTTGGCCTCGCCATCGTGCGGCAGATCGCGCAGCAGCATGAAGGCACGATCGACCTGTTGCCGCGCGACCCGAAAGGCACGTGCGCGCGGCTTCTATTGCCCACGGTGCGCCGCGGCGAACTCGACCGATCGGAAGCGGCCGTCGTCTGAGCATGGGTAACGTCCTCATCGTCGACGACGACGTGGCGAGCTGCCGCACCCTGCAACTGCATCTGAGCGCTGAAGGGCACCAGGTACGGGTTGCCCACGACGTGAATAGCGGTCTGGATGCGGTCCGTGCAGTGGCGCCCGATCTCCTGATCCTCGATATCCGAATGCCAGGAAAATCGGGGCTCGAGGGGCTGCCCGAATTCACCGCCTTACTCCCCGGTCTGCATGTCATCATGATCACTGCCTTCCACGACATGGAAAGCACCATCGAGGCGGTGCAGCTGGGGGCAGAGGAATACATCCATAAGCCAATCGACATCGACGAACTGGATGCGGCGGTCGACAAGATACTCCGGCAGAGTTCCGGCGAACTCGTAAGGACCGGCTGCGGCGACGCCGACCACTTGACCATGGTCGGCGGCAGCAGAGCGATGAAAGAAGTGTTCAAGACCATCGGCCTGGTTGCGCGCAGCCGGGCGACGGTGCTGATCACAGGTGAATCCGGGACGGGCAAAGAGCTGGTGGCGCACGCCATCCATCGCTCCGGAGAGCGGCCCGATGGTCCTTTTGTGGTGGTCAACTGCGCGGCCCTGGTAGAGACCCTACTCGAGTCCGACATGTTCGGCCATGAGAAGGGGGCCTTCACCGGCGCCGTGCATCGCCAGCTGGGGAAATTCGCCCTCGCCAACAACGGCACGATCTTCCTCGACGAGATCGGGGAGCTGTCGCCCGCCATGCAGGCCAAGCTGCTGCGCGTCCTGCAATACAAAGAGTTCACGCCACTCGGCGCGAAACAACCACAGGTCAGCAACGCCCGCATCATCACGGCGACCAATCTCGACCTGGAAAGCAGGGTCGCAGCAGGCCATTTCCGCGAGGATCTGTACTATCGCCTGCAGGTGGTGAACATCCACCTGCCGCCGCTGCGCGAGCGTCTCGAGGACCTGCCGCCTTTGGTGGACTCCCTGTTGCGGCGAATCAACAAAGAACTCCATCGTTCGGTCTCCCTTATCACGCGAGAAGCGCTCGAGGCGTTTCACAGTTACCCCTGGCCGGGCAACGTGCGTGAGTTGGAGAACACCCTGCTCAAGGCGGTCGCCCTGTCCTCGGGCAATACCCTCAGCCTCGATCAGCTGCCGCGGACCCTGCGCGCCGGGAGCGCAGGCGCAGAAGGCGGGGGGCCGCCGGCGTCCGCGTTACCGACCCTCGCGGAGTTGGAACGCAACCAGGTGCGCAAGACCCTGGAAGCCGTAGGCTGGCACAAGGGGAAAGCCTGCGAGGTACTCGGCGTGTCCCGTCCACGGTTGCGCCGGATGTTGCGCGATTACGGCATCGAGGCTCCGTCTGCCAACGAAGCAGACGATTGAACGAAGCGTTCAATTGACCTGCTCCTGTTGCGCGCCGATAGAAAGATCCGTTCACCGAACGCGCTGCAGGAGGCGTCGTGAGCAGCCTGCGGGCCCGCTGTTGACCGCGCTAACCGCAGGCGGCCGGGGGTCTGCTAGGCCCTCCCGCAAGCTACTGATTGCAACTGGTTAATCTTTCTCCAGCGTACCGGCAGATCGCCCACCCGGTAGTCCGCCTGGCGCAATACCGCCAGCCCACTTCGCCGGTTGGCATCAAACCTGCACCAAGGCTTATTGCTCCTACGGCCGCCAGCGCACCGGAAATTGCCGCGAATTCGTAACCGGCCCCGGCAACGTCGATTGCGGTAGGCCGCGGAACACGCCCGTCCGAAAAAATCCTCAAGGGGGAATATATGAAGAAGCGTTGGTTGTTGCTCACAGCGACCCTTTCGCTGGGCATGGCCGGTATTTGGACCGGCGCACAGGCGAACGAGGGTTGTCTAAGCTGCCACGACGGCCTGGAGTCGATCCGTGCCGAAGACAGCGCCATGATGGCACAGATCAAGGGACTGGGAAGCATCTACGGGGATCCGCAGGGCTGTGTCATCTGCCATGGCGGAGATCCGCAGGCAACCGAGGAGGAACAGGCCCACCAGGGCAGCCCCGAGGCCCTGGTCAAGGCGAACGGTCCGCAGACCTTTTACCCGGACCCCGGGAGCATCTGGATCGCCGACAATTCCTGCGGACAAGCCGGATGCCACCAAGGTTACCCCGGTCGTCTGGAAAAGGCCCTGATGAATACCGAAGCCGGTAAGATCCAGGGCAATCTGCACACCTGGGGCATCCCCGAGGTGCAGAATCACCAGGTCCCTTGGGGCAATTACGACGTCAAGGATGAGGATGGGCTCGATCCGCAGGTCGGGACCCCGGCCTATAAGGAATACATGAAGGCGATGATCGAGGCGCATCCTGATCAGTTCCCCACCGAATTGAAGCAGGTCCCGCAGCCGTCGGTGGAAGAGATCGAAGCCGATCCCAAGCTAGCAGGTTTCACCTATCAGCGCCAGCAGTGCCAGCGCTGCCACGTGGCCATCAAGGGCCGCGAAAAGAGAGGCGACTACCGGGGCATGGGCTGCTCTTCCTGCCATATCGCCTACGGCAATGAAGGGATCTACCAGGGCAACGACAAGAGCATCGACAAGACCGAAAAGGGCCACATGCTGATCCACCGGATCCAGGCCACGCGCGAGGCGAAGGTCAAGATCGGCGATGTCGAATATTCCGGAATCCCGGTCGAGACCTGCAACTCCTGCCACAATCGCGGCAAGCGTATCGGCGTCACCTACCAGGGCCTGATGGAATTCCCCTACGGCTCGCCCTATGACGCGGCGGGTAACAAGCAGCCCAAGCTGCACACCAAGCAATACCTTTTTA
>JAHEIA010000453.1 GCA_024639625.1 Chromatiales bacterium | reverse complement strand
TAACCGTAGGGTGGGCGATAAATGCTCCTCGGTCTCCGTTCCAGACTCGACTCTAACACCTACATCCTGTAGGCGTGCTATCTCGTCATTCCCCACGTCCCTGTGGGTCAGATGAGCGTAGCGTAATCCACCAAACAGCGAACGATGCTGCGGCGAGCGAAGCGCAATCCACCAATGAACCGGCGTTCGGTGGATCACGGTCCAGCCCGTGCGGGCTCAGTCCGCCCATCCATCGTCTCGATAGTCGTAACGGTACACCGGGGTATAGCCGAGATCGAAAACCAAGTAGAGGCTTGGATACGCGTAGTCGTAGCGGGTGCCACGCCAGTAACCGTGGCGTGGCCTGGCGCGGCGGTGGTATCGGCCATATCGGTGCCCGTGGTGATGGCGCTCCACCTTCGCATGTCCGTTGCGGCCGCCATGGTCGTATTTGTCACCGGCATACAACGGTTGGGTGACCATGAGCGAAAGAGCGAGCGCGCCGACCAGGGTAGCAACGGTTTTCAGGTTCGTGGCTTTCATCGGTGTTCTCCTACGAATCGGGGATCGTAAGTAACACAGTAGCGCCGCGAGCCTTAACCGCCGCTGAACGCGAAGCAGGTCCTGCAGCGATGTCGTAGCACAATCGAATCAAGATCGCTGCGCGTTCTCAGGGCGCGCTTGCGTCAGGGCGGCCCAGCCATCGTCGGCATCGAGCAGGTCTTCGTCTGCCACCAGGCCTTCGCGCAGACCGGCGGCCGCCTCGTGGACTAGGCGCAGGATCAATCGGTCGGTCAGTTCGTCGAGCGGCTGCGATTCCTTCCCCCTCCTGGATTTGTCGGGTCGGTCCTTGCGCCGCGTCAATGTGAAAATTATCGATGCGAGAAGGGGAAGGGCCGGGCAAATGATCGAATGCAACTGCTAGACGCGACCCTCATTACGAAGAAGATCGACCACGAGATATGCTGCAACCTGTCTAGCAATTCTGTTTGCGGGCTGTTGGCTTCCGATATCCACTCTAGCGCAGGGTAATTTGGAGAACCCCGCGAACGGCGGCGCGGACAGTGGGGTAGCCCCCATTACGGGTTGGATCTGCGACGCCGGGAAAGTGGAAATAGCCTTTGACGCTGGATGCAGTCTGGGTGATGGCACGATGTTGGTCGAGGCTGCGTACGGGCTCACCCGGGCGGATACACAGGGGATCTGCGGGGATACGAACAACGGATTCGTTTTCCTTTTCAACTATAACAACTGCACCGCGGGCCAACACACCTTTCGCGCCCTCGCGGACGGTGTCGAGTTCGACCGCTCGACCTTCAGCGTGAGCACCTTCGGCACCGATTTTCTGCGCGATGCGGATAGCCTGGCGCCCGCCACTGTCGTACAGATGGTCGGAGCGGATGCCGACGTCTATGAAGCGCTTCTGGAATGGCAACAGAGCAAGCAGAACTTCGCGATCGTCGAGACGGAGAAGCTGCCGAACACGCTCAGCGAATTTCTGGCCGCTATCGTCGGGCCCTGGAGGGGGACCTGGAAGTCGCTGACTAGAACGGGGAATCTGAGCTTTACCTTCGAAGCCACGCCGACGCTTGGGTTGGCGACGACCAATGTCACGATCACAGAGACCGGCTGTGCAGCGAACGCGCAGAGCACAACCGATATCGAGTACATCGACCTACCCTACGTGGAAGCGACCATGGCGGATGGCTCCGAAGTGCTGCTTCACTTCTATCCCACTGAGAACCTGCAGATGCTGGGCGGCACCTTCTGGATCAAGACCGGCGCCTGCGCCGGACTGGAAGGGGTTTTGACCCTGCACCCCGCCACGCCGTAGCAATCAATCCAACTGCCGAAGCGCCCCTGGCCCGTGTAGGGCACAGGGGCGTCGGTTTCTCTGCGGACCAGGCAGCGGAGTGGGTTTCACTAGCGCTTCGGGTCGATCAGCTTGCCCCCGATCCATCAGAGCCGTCGCGCGGAAGTGCCACCACCCCCGGCTATAAAAGATACTCCGGCACGTACTCGTTGATCTCCCCGGTTTCCAGGTAGGGCTTGGTCACCGTTCGGTAGTAATGCGATCCCGTATCCAGCCAGCGCTTCCAAGAGTCCTTCCACGGATCGGGCATCGCCTCGGGGGTCCAGAAGCGTTGCGGAATGGGTCGTGACGGAGACGCCTCCTGCGGCAGGCTGACCTCGGCCAGGACCACGCCTGCGCCTTCGCGAACCGATCGCCGGGCGAGCACCTCGCCGTCGGCATCGACCACCATGGCCTCGCCGAGATAGACCGAGTCGTAAGGCACCTCCGGCAGATCCGGGCTGAAGAACCCCTGGAACGGACCGGCGTGGGATCCGTGGATCACCGGAACCCCAAGCATGCCGGCGAATCGCGCCGGCGCCTGCTGCAACATTTGGAGGTTGATCTCCCGCAGTGGGCTGTCCGCATCGGCATCGTCGGGCAGCGTCCACCAGCAGGAGCCCCCGATCACCAGATCTACCTTGCCGAGCATGCGGCGGGCCGTCCCGGAGCGGATGAGCTCCCAGCACAGTGCGGCACCCACGTTCCCGCTCGGCGTGGCCAACACGCCGTCGTCGTCCCCACCGACGCAGATGCAGTTCTCCCACAGAGAAGGGTAGTCCTTGTCGTGTCGCAGCAGGCTGCCGTCAGGAAACGCCAACAAGAAACTGTTGTACACGTCGCCGTTCCGGCGCGCGAGAAAGGAACCGCCGATCACGCAGTTGCCCTGACGGGAGAGCCGCTGCAGGAGCTGTGCGGGTTCCCCGTCAACAGGGCGAATAGCGGACAGCATGTCCGGATGGAAGGCCGCCGCGGAGGTGAACATCTCCGGGAGCGCGATCCATTCGGCCCCCTGTTTTTGCGCCTGCCGAATCAGTTGTTCGGCCTGCTCCAGATTGGCGGCTACATCGCCCAGTCGAGGCGTCATCTGGATAGCCGCGGCGCGCAGCGTACGCGGACGCTGCGTCGTTGCCGAGTTGCCCGCTACCGACCCAGGCAGGGTCCCCGCCGCGAGCCCCGCCGCCAGCCATTGGTTGAAACGGCGCCTAGTGATCATGACCGCTCTCCCCGAACTGATCGATTGGGCGATGAAAGAAAGTCTGCTGAGGTCTGTACGGACTCATCGTTCGTTCCTCCTCCGGAAGCTGGTGGCGATCCGCTGGTCTTGGCCAGGGTTCCGTTCAGCATGTCACGGG
>JAHEIA010000452.1 GCA_024639625.1 Chromatiales bacterium | reverse complement strand
CGTCGGCGGAATCCTGTTCTTAACCGGCTGGTGCGCCCTGGGAATCGCCGCTCTGCGTGGCGGAAAAGCAAGTACTCGAGGAAAAGGTGGAAAATAAGAGCCCCGAGGCGCGGGCGCCCGGGGGCTGGTGTTACGCTTGCAGATAGGCCAGGCTTCACCAACCGATATCGTTGGACTCGCTTTCCACCACCTGCGCCACCTGGACCACAGCCGTCTGGTCATTCAGCGCTGTAGAAGCCTCCTGTGCATCGAGGTCAACTACGGTCATCGTGCTTCCCATGGCCAGCGCAATCGCTCCTATGACACTTAAGAACATGATGTATCTCCTGGGTTCAATTCATCGTTGAAGTTGAACACAGTATAAGCAATCTCTAATACCATGTCAACTAAATTTTATGCCCGCATAAATATTACTTTGCCCCGCCGTCTGCGGATCGCCGGGCCCGTACCCGATTGGCTTTGCCACTCGAGAAGCAGCCCTTTCCCGCCGCTGCGAACTGGTAAACAACGGCGTAGCTAGTGGACTCGAACGCGGAACGCCTTTGCTGAGCCTCTGCGCAAGCGCGCCGCTGTAACCGCGAGCATCTGCGCTTGTGCCTCGGCCCCAAGAAAGACACGCACCTCAGGATAAAAAAAGCGCCCCGGAGGGCGCTTGTTGGAAGCAAACTTGGCTAGGCTACTACTTACCAGCCAATATCGCTCGACTGGCCGTCGGCCGGTTGGACCGGAGCGACCTCGACAATCGGCTCCTGCTGGTCTTGTGCGATCAACGCCTTCTCGCTATTCAGGTCGTGTAGGGTCATAGCGCTGCCCACGGTGAGAGCGATGGCGGAAAGAACGGTCAGAAACATTTTAATCTCCTCTTACAGCTTGTCCGTTAACAGGTTGAGGCAAAGTATAAGTATCTACTGATATTCTGTCAAGTATTATTTTTATCCTACCCAAAAAAATACTTTTGGCCCGCACCCCCCGGCTGCCCGCTTGCACCCGAACGCGGCCCGTGCTATCGGTTTACAGCACACCCGGGCCCGTAACAGGCGCGTCTTCGTGGGAAGTACACCTGGCATGCAAACTCGCCTTCTGATCGTCGAGGATGACCTTCAGCTTGCTCAGATGCTGGGCTGGCATTTTTCGGACCAGGGTTATCAGACCCGCGCAGCGAGCACCTGCGCCGAGGCGATACGCGAACTAAGCCGCAGCGCCCCCGACCTGATCCTGCTCGATCAGCAACTCCCGGACGGAACGGGCACCGAGCTGCTGCGGCGTATCCTGGCCGAGAACCCGGATCAAGTCGTGATCATGATGACGGGCCAACACGACTTGGAACTCGCCATAGGGGCCATCAAGACCGGCGCCGCCGAGTTTATCCACAAGCCGGTGCAGATCGAAAAGCTGGAGCAGACGATCGAACGGGTGCTCGGCAATCGTCTTCGGGCGCAACAGGCGAAGCCCGCGCCCAGTCCAGGAGCCGAGCTGCCAACCCGCAACTTGATCGGCCGAAGCCACGCCATGCTGCAGGTGAGCAAAGAGATCGCGCTCAGTGCGGAGAGCGCTGCCAGCGTGCTGATCAGCGGGGAGAGCGGGACCGGCAAGGAGATCGTCGCCCGGTTGATCCACGAGCATAGCCGGCGATCCGGCCCCTTCGTCGCTGTCAACTGCGCAGCCATCGTGGACACTTTGCTGGAGAGCGAACTGTTCGGCCACGAAAAAGGCGCCTTTACCGGTGCCAGTGATCGTCGATCCGGCAAATTCGAGTTGGCTCAACGTGGCACGCTGTTCCTCGACGAGGTCGGCGAACTCGCGCTCCCACTTCAGGCAAAACTGCTGCGGGCGTTGCAGGAGAGAGGTTTTGAGCGGGTTGGGGGGAGCGAATTGATTCCCAGCGATGTGCGGATCGTCGCGGCAACCAATCGCGACTTGCGGCAGCGGGTCGGCGAGGGACAATTTCGCGAAGACCTCCTGTACCGCCTGCAGGTCATATCGATCCACTTACCTCCCCTGCGTGAGCGCAAAGAGGACATACCCCTCTTGGTACAAGCGCTGACGCAAAAGATCGGTCAAGCGATCGGAAAACCAAGTCTACCGATCTCCGGCGAAGCGATGGCGCTGCTGCTGACCAAGGACTGGCCCGGCAACGTCCGCGAGTTGGAGAACAGCTTGACCCAGGCCATGCTGCACGCCCGCACCAATCTCATCACGCCGGAATTGTTCGACCCGGCAGACGCGTCCACCGACTGGGGGTCGACAACAGATACCGGCGGCGCAGGCGAAACCCTGCGCGGCGAGCGGCTCCCTACCCTTGATGAAGTCGAGGCGGCCCATATACAAAAAGTGCTGGACCACACACAAGGACACAAAAGCCAAAGTTGCGCGATCCTCGGCATCTCGCGTCCCGCGCTGGACCGCAAGATCCGCAAGTACGACCTTCGGGTCGGCGGAAAATAGCCCCGGGCCCGCCCCCGAATCCGACTAACGATTCGAGACAAGGTAACGATTCGTTGCATCGATTCGTTACGACGCCCCCGAAACGGAAATAATTTTTGCTGTTAATTCATGATGTTAGAAACTGGCACGCATTCTGCGTTGATGCATGCATACGCAGCCTAACCTACGCCAGGAGAAACACCATGACCAGTATCGCCCTCCAGCCGCAAGCTTGGAGCCCGAGCAGCAGCGAAGGCATAAGAACCGAGGTCGATTTTGAACAGCTGGTGCAAGCCTATTCCAAAGACCTGTATCGATACGCCTACTGGCTCGCCAGCGACAAGCACAAGGCCGAAGACCTGGTGCAGGACACCCTGCTGCGCGCATGGCGCTCGCGGCACAGCGTGAAGGATCCACAGGCAATCAAGGCTTGGCTGCTGACCATCCTGCGCCGCGAGAACGCTCGTCGCTTCGAGCGCTACCAACCTAAACGCAGCGATATCCCCCTTGAGGAACTACCCAGCCGCGACCGCAGCTACGACACCTCCACCGAGGCATTCGTGCTCCGCAGGGCTCTCAGTGAGCTCCCCGAAGACTACCTCGAACCGCTGCTATTGCAGGTGATTGAGGGCTATTCGCAAAAGGAGATCGCGGCCCACCTGGGCATCTCTTCGGCCGGCGTCGGAACCCGCCTGTTCCGCGCCCGACAGAAGCTGCGAGACTTGCTTGGGGACCAGCAACCGGCTGTTTGACGAGGCGTATTGGGGTC
>JAHEIA010000451.1 GCA_024639625.1 Chromatiales bacterium | reverse complement strand
CGGGATTGTTTTCTGCGTTGCTCACGTAGAGGGCCATGTTGCAGCGACGACACAAGCCGAGGATCTGATCCTGCTCGGGGGAGGTCAGGGCGCGGGGGTTGGCCACCTCCACCAGCAGTTCTTCTAGTCGCCGCGGGTAGTCCTCCAGCTTGCGATCCCGCCAGCGGAGGTAGGCGTCTACGTTGTGCAGGTCGAAAGGCAGATCGTCGGTGCGCGCATTCATCCGGGGGTTACGTCGGGCATTGAGGAAACAGGCCAGGAGTATACGACCAAACAGATCCTCCGGCATTGATATCCCGTTCGGGGTCAGGTCTCACAATCCATCAAACTGGGTTATAGTTACAAGATGGCGCGTCCATTACGCTTGGAATTCCCTGGGGCACTCTATCACCTCACCGCCCGCGGTGACCGGGGGGAGGATATCTTTCTGGATGACGCCGATCGGCAGGAATTTCTCCGCTTGGTAGGCCAGGTATGCCAACGTTTCGATTGGGTAGTCTACGCGTACTGCCTGATGAGCAACCATTACCATCTCGTAGCAGAGACGAGAACAGGGAATCTGTCGAGAGGCATGCGGCAGCTGAACGGTGTCTACACGCAGTACCACAATCGCAGACATGAACGGGTCGGCCATGTATTCCAGGGGCGGTACAAAGCAATCTTGGTGCAGAAGGAGGCTCATTTGCTTGAAGTGAGCCGCTACGTCGTCTTGAATCCGGTCCGGGCGGGCATGGTGTCGGAGGCGTGCGAGTGGCCATGGAGCAGTTACCGTGCCGTGGCTTGCCGCGTGCGGAGTCCGCGATGGCTGGATGTCGATTGGCTGTTGCGGCACTTTGATCGGCGGCCTGGAAGTGCCGCTGAGCGGTACGCCGAATTCGTGAGCCAAGGCTCGGGATCTGACAGGCCCTGGGGACAGGTTCGCCATCAGACCGTTCTTGGTGACGACGAATTCGTGTCCCGCTTGGAAGATCAAACGCTAAAGGAAAGTCTGGAAGAGATTCCGAGGTCGCAGCGCAAGGCGTTGGCTCTGCCTTTGGATGCCTACAGGAAATCGGCGAACCAACGGGACGAGGCGATGGCGCAGGCATACTTATCCGGTGCGTATAGCATGAAGGAGATTGGCGAATTCTTCGGCGTTCACTACATGACGGTGAGCCGCGCGGTTCGCAAGTTCGAGGATGCGAGGCGAGAAACATAGGTTAGCGCTGGCTTGAGACGGGGAGCTTGGGTCTTTAAATGTAAGAATGTGAGACCTGACCCCATCGGTTAAATAGGTTTTTGGAGGTGGTCGATATGGGAAAGCGTCTACGGACGGTCCGTGCGGCATCGTTTCTCGGCTTGTTGATCGTCGGGCTTGTCGGTCCGGTGTCCGCGGGGGACGGCGTGGCCGAGATCATCGCCCCCTGGGAGGGCAATGGGAGATTGTACAAAGTCGGACCCGGCCGCCTACAGTTTCTTGGTTCCTTCGAGGGAATCATGTATGTCCGGTCGGGAGGCGGCGACTTCGATACCGCGCTCTTTGTTTGTCCTGCAATCGAAGAGATCGATGTTGCTTCCAATACCACGACGACCCATGGCCGTTGCCACATCGTGATCGCGGGCGGAAACATTTTTTCCGAATTCGAATGTGTGGGCGATCGCAAGATCTGTAAGGGGAGTATGACGCTTACCGCGGGGACGGGTGAGTTTGCGGGTATTACGGGTAGCGGGGCGATGGAGGCAAGAACGGTCATGAGTTCACTGGGGTCGGACGTGGCGAGCGGACATCCGGTGGAGGAGGCCTCGGGTATCGCGGTCTGGCCGAGTTTCGAATATTCGGTTCCCGGTGGAGAATAGGCGCCTTGTCTCCCCAACGGGTAACTCAAGCAGAAGTCCGGTACGTTGCGCAGGTTCGATCGTCGATGGAACGGTTCGCGGTGCCCGACTCGAGGAATCAAATGCAATGGCAAAGATGAGGGTTGGTGGGCCTTTGAAAACGATCCGAGCGGGCGCAGCTTGGCGGACGTTGTTCAGCGTTTGCTGTTTGGCGGGCGCAACGGCCTCTTCGGCGGCGACCATGAGATGCAACGGAGACCTGATCAGCGACGGGAAGATGCCGCGAACCACGGATGCCGAGATCCTGTATCGGTGTGGAGAGCCCTACTCGAAATCGGGCCGGAACTGGCTCTATGTACGTGGTAAGAATCAGGTCTATCGGCTGCAGTTCGACGCCAACGGGGAGTTGACTAGGATCGTAACCGAGATCGTTCGCTGAACGCAGGGACTTGTCCCCGGGCCGATGCCCGAGAGCCACGGCCCTATCCGGTGTGCCGCAGCCTCACGAGTCGCGTCGGCACACCGGTTGGCTACACCTGAGTTCCATGCTATCGGTCAGCCGCTGCCGCCCACAGAGCTCGGTTCAAGGTGGGGCATCGACTCTTCGGCCGGTCGTCTGCGCTCTCAATCCCTCGATACCCAGACGCTTGCGAGTCCGAGCTGATGTTTCACCGCCTCCCCGTAATCGCTCGCTTCTGCGGCACTTTGGAAGCCGCTGACCTTGAGCCGCCACACCGGCTTGTTACCGGATTTGATCTCTATCGACTCTGCCGGGATTTCCAGTGCCTGCGCCTTTTCGAGGAACCGTTTCGCGTCTTCTTCCCGGTAGTAGGAGACCAGGTTGATGGCCCAGGGGCCATCGGGCGTCTTGCTCGGTACGTCCTCGGTGGTCCGGATCACCGCCTCCGACGCCGCAGGGGCGTCCGGTGACGGCTCGTTCGCGGTCGACGAATCGGTAGCCTCGACAAGGCTGGCGGCTTCGGTCTCCGTGGGCTCCGTGGGATAGCTGGAAGCGGGATCGTCCGCAGCGAGCGCGTTCTCGCCTTGCGGGTGCACAAGCCCTGCGGGCGGCCCGAGGCCCGGTTCGGAGAGGACGACGGCATCCGGTATCGCGGGAGGCGCACTTGCCCGGCCTTCCGGCAGATCGCGGTCGCGCATGATCGTCAGCTCCTGCTCCAACGCCGTTATTCGCGCTTCGGTCTGCAACAGCCGATTCACGAGGTAGCCTGCGGTTGCCAGGGCGGCAAGAGAGGAGAGTACCGCGAGCACGAGGTAGCCGCGGTGCACTGCGCGCGCGCCGAGACTGACGCGGATTGTTGGTGTTCGCGAGCTGAGAGGTCTTTTCATGTGTCTTGCTTCAGTGGCTGCTTGCTGGAGACGCGCTCGG
>JAHEIA010000450.1 GCA_024639625.1 Chromatiales bacterium | reverse complement strand
TCACCTGGCCTGCGGACGTAGAGGCGGTATGCGCGACAGAGGGTGCAGCTGTCGCGCTATCGCAAGCGGATCGGACCCGATCCGACGCGGCCTACGATCTCATCGCCCTTTCCATCGCGGATTATGAGGCCTCGCCCGAGGTCAATGCCTTCAACTCGAAGTGGGACGCCTCGCGCGGTGGCGGCGTCAAGTTGAGCAAACAGGAGCGTCGCGGGTTCGCTCTGTTCCAGGGCAAGGGGAAGTGCAGGCTGTGCCATCCCAGCTCGGGCAGGCGAGCCCAGTTCACGGATTTCACCTTCGACAACCTCGGCGTACCGCAGAACCCGGAGAATCCCGCGGGCGTCGCTCCCGATTTCGTGGACCCCGGATTGGGTGGGTTTCTGAAGAAAGCGGGCTACTCGGAAGAGGTGTATCTAGCGGAGTGGGGCAAGCACAAAGTGCCCACCCTGCGCAACGTGGACAAAAGAACCGGCGGCGGATTTGTCAAAGCCTATGGCCATAACGGGTACTTCAAGTCCCTGGAGGGCATCGTCCACTTTTATAACACCCGGGACGTAAAGCCGGTGTGCCCCGGTCCTCACACGGAAGCGCAAGCGCTGGCTGCCGACTGCTGGCCGGCGCCCGAGGTGGCGGAGAATGTCAACACGGACGAGCTTGGCGATCTCGGCCTGACAACCGAAGAGGAGGCCGCGATCGTCGCCTTCTTGAGGACGTTGTCGGACGGCTTCGCACCCGCGACCGGCGTGTCGCGGACTGCTAGTGGTCGGGGCAGGCGCAAATAAGGACATCGAAAATGCCGCACGCGAAAGCGTGCGGCCCCTGCGGATTGGCTAATCCGCCCTGATCAGAGGTTACTTCTGTTTCAGCAGGTCCCGTATCTCGGTCAGCAATACCTCTTCGTTGGACGGTTTGGGCGGCTCTGCCGGCTTCTCCTCTTCTTGCTTCTTTAGACGGTTGATTACCTTCACAGCGACAAAAATGGCGGCGGCGACAATAAGAAAATCGAACACTGTTTGAATGAACATGCCATAGTTCAGTGTCACGGCCACGGTATCGCCCGCCGCTTCTTTCAACGTGATCGCCAGATCGCTGAAGTCCACGCCCCCTATCAAAATGCCTAGCGGCGGCATGATCACGTCTTTCACCAACGATGCGACAATTTTTCCGAATGCCGCACCGATAATGATACCGACAGCCATGTCGACCATGTTCCCTTTAACGGCGAATGTCTTGAATTCCTGTAACAAACCCATCCGTTTATCCTCCAAGTCGCTCGGGCTCACATCATTATTGATTTCCGCCCGTAGGGCTTCTTCGCAGGTGTGAAGAATTGAAAAATATCGCGTTTTCGGACGATCGATAGACCTTCCGGTTACTGGATCTTCAGCGCGCGCACTTTCCCGAAAAAAATCATCCTCGGGGCACGGCCACGAGGCCCAATGCGGATACTCTAGACCCGCGGATCACCTCGCTGTCGGCATATGAACAAAGGAGGTCTGCGACCTTCATGCGACGGGTTCGTCAATGGGTCGAATTCAAGGCGAAGAACCGCGGACCCGACGCGCCACTCTTACCATCGTCCCCAGCCCCACATCCCCCAATTCAATGCCGCGTCCTGGTTCATTTGCGCGGACATCAACTGTTCGTCCGTGATCTGCTGCGTGAACGCTAGCTTCTTGTACTCCTGGTAGTCCTTTTCGTTACCCGCGTAAACGCATTTGCATCCCATGGCGTCGGCGTACACGTAGGCGGGCTGGCCATCCTTGGTATGTTCCACTAGCTTGCGCTGCGTGAGCTGCTTGAGATGGGCGAGCTTCTCCGGTGTGTCCGCATACCGCACATCGAACCCCGCCGCCGCCAAGAGATTCTCCGTGCTCTTCGCCTGCTGTCCAGCGCAGCCGGCCAACACGATTGCCGTGAAAACGGATACCATCGCGCCACGCCGGAGTACCAAGTAATGGTTCATCTGCTGCCTCCCGTGGATGGAAAAAGTGTCATCCTGACCACTATTGCATGGGCTTCCTGAGATGTGATCGATTCGATTGTGCATCGAGCCCAAGCAGATGGGTCAGCATTGGGTTCAGGATCGTGTGCTCCAGCTTCCGTTACTTCCCCGATTCGAACTGTGTGAGCGCATCTTTCAGCGCCTGAAGGATCAGCTTCCTCGCCTCCCGATCGTCCACCTCGGGTATCTCCCAGCCCAGGATTCGGCAATACTTCTTGACCAGATGGTCGATGTCGTCGGTGATTTCGGTGCGGTACCGGGCTACGTCGATTTTCTCTAGATCTGACATGGGTCGTCCCTCATCTCCGTTGCAATTGGCGCGTGTTTGGGATCTGGGATCGCGCATTTTCCCCGTAGCAAGGGCATATTCTGCATTCCGCCGTGTCCCGCCGCATGCCAGGAACGGCACGGATGCCGGACTTCGCGGGATCTTGTCTAAGGCGCCGGCGAAAGCTCGTGCAGTAATGCGGCCGCTTCCGCGTCGTCGGGGTGACGACCGCGCAGGGCCTGCGCATAGTTCAGCGCGTCCGCCAGGTTTCCCGCGTCGCGATTGAAAGTGACCAGGGCGAGCAGGGTGTCCCAGTTTGCCGGGTGCCGGCCGTAGCTGTCGGTAAGTACCTCGAGCGCTCCAGGGACATCTCCGGTCTCCTTCAGTGCCACCGCGTAGACGTAAGCGTAGCGCGGGTTCTCGGGGGTCAGCTCGGCGGCTAGGCGAAGCTCGCCCAACGCCTCCTCCAGGCGACGGGCCCGAATGTACAGCAGCCCGAGCGAATGGTGCAGATCCGCGCTGTCAGGCGCGACCTCGAGCCCGGCCCGCAAGATCGCCTCGCCCTCGGCGTCGGCACCTAGGGACCGGTACAGATCCGCCAGGTTGGCGTACGCGGGCACGAAGCCAGGGTCCAGCCGCAGCGCGGTTTGGTAGGCCGTGCGGGCCAGGGCGGCCTTCCGTTGCGCCGTCTCAACCAGGCCGATGTTGAGATGGGACTCGGGCCGGTCCGCGTTGACCAACTGCGCCGCCCGGTAGGCGTCCAGGGCAGCGTCCAGGCGCGCTCGCTCGGTATCCGGAAGCTCGTACGTCGTCAACGGGGCGAGGGTGCGGGCGGCCTCGAGGCGTACCGTGCGCACCGGGTCGCCGAGCAGCGGCATGCCCAGCCGGAATACGGTCTGCGGATCGGTGATCTCCAGATAGCGGATCGCCGC